>NZ_BPRG01000019.1:0-13197 GCF_036984265.1 Pseudonocardia sp. D17
CCGGGGCGCCGGGCGGCCGGTCGGCGGGCGGCCGGTCGGCGGGCGCGGATCCGGGTCGACGCGGGGCGGCACCGCCGGCCCCCGGGCGCCCGCCCGGTCCGCTGTCGGGCGTGCGCGGCGGTCCGCCGTCGGCGCTCTGGCGGGGCGGGGTGCCCTCGTCCGGCGGCCGGGGCGGGCGGGGCCGGCCGGGTCCGGGGCGGCGGCCCGCCGACGCGTCCGGTCCGCTCGCGAATGGTTGCACAGCGTCACCGGTACGGCGGGTGCGCGGCGCGCCGGTGCGGCCCCAGAGCTCGTTGCGCTGCGCCTGCTCGCGCTCGGCGCGGCGTGGCCACGGCGACGGGCCGGACGACGAGGGCGGATTGTCCGGACGGTGCTCGCGGTCGCGTGGGTCCAGATCGTCCAACCGCAGGTCACCCCCCTCGTCGTGTCGAGGTTACCTGCGCGTCGGCCGACCACCCGGATTTCGCCGGGAGGCGAGGGAGCGACCGTGCCCGGCACCTCGGATTCGGCGGAGCCTACTTCCAGTGACGGCGACCACTCTGCGCGACCGGGCCGTCCCCGGCCGACGGCGACGAGCAGGCCGGGTGATCGCCGGTCACTACAGTGGATGCGGGAGGTGGGTGCATGTCCGACGCGACGCCACAGGACGGTCCGGCCGCCCGGCTCGAGGCCCTGCGCACGCGGCTGCGCGCCGAGCCCCGGCTGCTGGTCGCCTACTCCGGCGGCGCCGACTCCGCGCTGGTCGCGGCCGTCGCCGCGGAGGAACTCGGACCCGCCGCGGTCGCCGTCACGGCCGTGTCCGCCAGCCTGCCCGCGCGCGAACGCCGGGCCGCCCGCGACTTCGCCCGTCGCCACGGCATCACCCACGTCGAGGTCGCGACCGACGAGCTCGACCGCCCCGAGTACGTCGCGAACTCCGGCGACCGGTGCTTCCACTGCAAGTCCGCGCTGCTCGACGCGCTGGTCCCGCTCGCGGAGCTCTCAGGGGCCGCGATCGCGCTCGGCACGAACCTCGACGACCTGGGCGACCACCGCCCCGGCCAGCGCGCGGCCGCCCTGCGCGGCGCGGTGGCGCCGCTCGTCGACGCCGGGCTCACCAAGTCCGACGTCCGGGCGGTCAGCGCGCTGCTGGGCCTGGAGACCGCCGACAAGCCGGCGGCGGCGTGCCTGTCCTCGCGCGTGGCCTACGGGGACCCGGTGACCGAGCAGGTACTGGCACGCATCGAGGCCGCCGAGGAGGCGTTGCGCGCGTTGGGGTTCGCGAGCTGCCGGGTGCGGGCGCACGCCGACGGGACCGTCGCGCGGCTGGAGGTCCCCGAGGCGGAGTACCCGCGGGTCACGACGCTGCGCGCCGAGATCGACGCCGCGGTCCGCGGGGCCGGGTTCGCGTTCTGCGCCGTCGACCTGCAGGCGTTCCGCAGCGGCCGGATGAACGTGCTGCTGGGTCTCCCGGCGGTCGCGGGATCGTCGTGACGAACGGCTTCGAGGACCTGGGCCACTCCCGGCCCGACACCGCCCGCGAGGCGCGGACGGGCCTGCCCGAGGTCGTCTACGGCCCCGGGAAGACCGTCGCGGAGATCGTCGCGGTCGTGACCAGCCTGCTCGCCGCCAACACCGGCCCGGTGCTGGTGACCAGGGTGGGGCCGGCCGTCGCCGACGCGGTGCTCGCCGACGTCGGTGCCGGGGGCGCCCACGTGCCGGCCGGCCGGCTGCTGGTCTGGCGGCCCGCGGCGCCGCGGGGGTTCGTGCTCGCCGTCGTCTCGGCCGGGACGTCGGACGGACCCGTCGCGGCCGAGGCGGCCGAGATCGCCCGCGCCGTCGGGCTCACGGTGCGCCGGTTCGCCGACGTGGGCGTGGCGGGCCTGCACCGGTTGCTCGCGGTCCGGGACGAGATCGCCGCGGCCGACGCGGTCGTGTGCGTCGCGGGGATGGAGGGGGCGCTGCCGAGCGTCGTCGGCGGCCTGGTCGGGGTGCCGGTGATCGCCGTGCCGACGTCGATCGGTTACGGCGCCACCCTGGACGGGGTGACCGCGCTGCTGGCCATGATGTCGTCGTGCGCGGCGGGGATGACCGTCGTCAACATCGACTCCGGGTTCTCCGCGGCCATGGCCGCGTTCCGGATCGCCGCCTCGCGCGAGCGCGCCGCGGCCACCGGGGACACGACCGCGCGGCCCGCGGACGCGACCGTGCGGCCGACGGGGCCCGCGCCCGCGCCGGCGGGGCACGAGGGCGGGACCGTCGAGCGGATGGTCCATCTCGAGACCAATGTGGACGACGTCACCGGTGAGGTGCTCGGCCATCTCGTCGAGCGGCTGCTCACGGCGGGCGCCGCCGACGCCTGGGTCGCGCCCGTCGTCATGAAGAAGTCACGGCCCGCGCACACGGTCCACGTGCTGGCCGCGTCGTCGGCGGCCGCGGAGTGCGAGCGGATCGTGCTTGCCGAGACGGGATCGCTGGGGTTGCGCCGGACGAGCGTCGACCGCGTCGCCCTGCCGCGCACGACGACCACTGTGGACGTCGGCGGGCACCGGGTGCGGGTGAAGACGGGTCCGTGGGGGAGTAAACCCGAGCACGACGACGTGGTGGCGGCGGCCACGGCGCTGGGGCTGCCGCTGCGTGCCGTGGCGGCACGCGCCGGGGCGGCCGCTCAGCCGGCAGCGGCCTCGCTCGTCGACGCAGCGGGCTCGGTCCCCGACGCCGCGGGCGCGACGTCCGGGGAACCCGACGACGTCGTGTAGTCGAGCTGTGGCGGCGAGGCGAGCGTCCGCGTCACGTAGCAGACCCGCTTCGCGGCCTCGACGAGCTTGTCGAGCTCCTCGCCCTGCGGGGCGTCGGCGTGCACGTCGATGCGGAACGCGTCGAAGCTCGGACCCTTGTAGCGGCCGGTGACGTCGACCCGCAGCCCCGACAGCGCCACGTTGCGCTTGGCGGCGCTGTAGGCGACGGCGGTGGTGAAGCACGACGCGATGGATGCGAGCAGCAGCTCGGTCGGCTGCGGCCCCGTTCCGGTCCCGCCGGGGACCCCGGTCGGTTCGTCGGACACGACCTCGAAGCCGCCGGCGTCCACGACCGACCGCAACCCGCCGCTCCAGCGAGCGTGCACGGTACGCTCTGTGGCTCCCACGAATACCTCCTCCGAACTGCTGCAACACCGGTGCAACCGGCATGGTGCACGGTGGCCACCGTCACACGCCGGAATCGAACACGGGGAGCTGTCGATGACAACCGTCGCTCACGCGCCCATCCAGGTGATGACGTGCCGGGGCGAGTGCCCGGCCGCCGCACGCTACCCCGATCACCACGAGCTGCTGCTCGCCGTCGATCGGGACCCGGAGGCCCTGCTCGCGCTGCTGGAGCTGGCCGTGACCTGGCACGAGCTCGACTACACCGACGAGGCCGTGATCGGCCCGGCCGGGTGGCTCGACTTCGCCGCGACCCACGACTGGGTGTTCCCGGACCGTGCCGAGCGCGCGTTCAGCCTCGCCGTCGACATCGTCGGCAGGCGCATCGCCGGGACCGGTGCCGCCGCGGACGTGGCGTCCAGCCTGGCCACCGTCATCGAGTTGGTGCGCAGCTGATCCCGCCCGACCACGTGTCCTCGCCGGTGCCGCCGGACTTCCTGGACCTCCCGCCGCGCTCGGTCAAGCCGAGGGTGGCCGGCCTGACGCACGTCATCGATCCCGGGTCGGGCGTCCTCGCCACCCGGGACCTGCTGGCGTCCGCGTCGGCCCACATCGACATCTGGAAGATCGGCTGGGGAACCGCCTACGTCGACTCGGCCCTCGGCGACAAGATCGCGTTGCTCGCCGCGCACGACGTCGCGGTCTGCCTCGGCGGCACGCTGCTGGAGATCGCGTGGGCCCAGGGCCGCGCGGACGCGTGTCTGGCCTGGGCGCGCGAGTCGGGCTTCTCCCACGTCGAGGTCTCGCGCGGGACGGTCGACATGAGCCTCGCCGAGAAGGGCGCCCTGATCCGACGGGCGGCGCGCGACTTCACCGTGCTGGCCGAGGTCGGCGACAAGGCGCCCGGCGAGGTCCTCGCCGCGCGCACCTGGCCGGGCGAGGCCGTGGCCGACCTCGAGGCGGGGGCGTGGCTCGTCGTCACCGAGGGCCGGCAGAGCGGCACCGTGGGCACGTTCGACGCCGCCGGCCGGGTGCGGCCCGACGTCGTGGAGGCGGTCGCGGGCGCGGTCGGCGTGACGCGCATCGTGTTCGAGGCGCCCAAGGCGTCGCAGCAGGCGTGGTTCGTCCGCCGGTTCGGCGCCGACGTCAACCTCGGTAACGTGGCCGTCGGTGACGTCCTGTCCGCGGAGACGCTGCGGCTGGGGCTGCGCTCGGACACCGCCGCCGTCGTCCGCCGCGACGAAGCCGGATCGGACACCGCGTGACGGCGGCCGACACCCGGAGGATCCCGCTGTCCCGCACGGCTTCGCACGACGGTCCCGCCGCCGACCCCGCCGCCGACCCCGCTGCCGGGCCCGACCCCGCCACCGACCCGGCGGGTACCGCGGCGCGCCCGACGCCGGCCGTCGCGGGGTTCCGCGGGCCCAACCTCATCCCGAACCGGTACCGCGGAGTGTCGGTCACCCCGGTCCCCGACGACGTCCCGCTCACCGAGGAGGCGTTGCGCGAGTACCTCACCGGCCGCGACGCCTACCGCCGGACGCGGTTCGTCGTCGCGCGCCGCCACGGTGACTTCTCCCAGGTCGCGCTGCTGCACGTCGAGCACGACACGCAGGGCGAGCTGTTCTCGCCCGTCACCGCCGTCACGATGCTCGCGGGTCCCGACGAGTGCACGTTCGTGGTCGACGAGTCGGTCGACACCGGCATCCCGTCGGACCTGGTGCGCTGCGCCCGCGAACGGGCCCCGCACGCGCGGGTCGCGGTGATCCAGGGCCGTTACGCGCACATCAGCTTCGTGCTCGAGCCGCGGATGCTCCACGTCGGTGTCCGCGAGGTCGTGCCGCCGGAGCCGGCGAAGCTGCTCGACCAGGCCCGGCGCATCCTCGCGGTGTCCGAGCAGCTGCCGCCGATGGACCTCGTCGGCGAGCTGGTCGACCTGGCCGACCTTGCGGCACAGCGCCCGGACGAGCACTACCTGCTGCCCTGCCGTGGCTCTGGCGGTGAGGTGCCCGGCGCGACGGTGTCCTATCTCGACGAGCACCCGCCGAAGGCCGACTGGACGCTGCTGGGCTGCGAGCGGTCGCGCCAGATCCACCACTGGTTCTACGGCGAGGACCCGCCGCGGGTGGACTTCTGCCCGAAGCGTTCGTTGGAGGCGCAGCCGCCCGCCGACGGCGGCATGGTCCTCACCAAGTGCTGCCTGCAGGAGGAGCACGTCGAGTCCGGACCGGGGTGGGCCAGCGTCCCGTGGGGGGCGTCACTGGAGCACATCCGCGAGGCACTCGCCCTGCTCGCCGCACAGGAGGATCCCCCGTGGGCACCCGTCTGAGCTCGTCCACCCTCTACGCGCACCTGTGGGGGACGCCCGAGACGGCGGGGATCTTCGACGAGAAGGCGATGCTGCAGACCTGGCTCGACGAGCTGGGCGCGCTGGCCAGGGCGCAGGCGTCGCTCGGCATCGTGCCGGCGGCGTCGGCCGCGGCGATCACCGCCGCGGCGAAGGTGGAGTCGCTGGACCTCGACTACGTCGCGGAACAGACCCGCGCCACCTCGCACTCCACGCTGGGCCTGATCCGCGGGCTGCTGCGGGTGCTGCCGGAGGACGTCCGCGAGCACGTCTACATGGGCGCGACCGTCCAGGACGTCTCGGACACGTGGTTCGGCATCGTCATGCGCGACGTCGGGGCCATCGCGTGGCGCGACCTGCGCGCGATCGAGGCGTCGCTGCTGGGGCTGGCCCGCCGGCACCGTGACGACGTCATGGCCGGCCGCACGCACGGCCAGCCCGGCGCGCCCATCACGTTCGGGTTCAAGGTCGCCTCGTGGGCCGACGAGGTGCGCCGGCACCTGGAGCGGCTGCGCGAGGGACGGCCCCGCTGGGTCGTGGGGCAGCTCGGCGGGGCGGTCGGCGCGCTGGCCTTCTTCGGTGCCGACGGTCCCGAGCTGCGCGCGCGGTTCTGCGCCGAGCTCGGCCTGGGCGACCCCGGCATCTCGTGGCTCACCGCACGCGACCGGGTCGCGGAGTTCGGCACGGTGCTCGCGATGGTCTGCGGGACGTTGGCGCGCATCGGCACCGAGGTCTACGAGCTCGCGCGGCCCGAGATCGGCGAGCTGGCCGAGGCGGCGCCGTCGGGCGCGGTCAGCTCGATCACCATGCCCCACAAGCGCAACCCCGAGGGCTCCGAGCACCTCGACACGCTGGCCCGGCTGGCGCGGTCGTCGTCGGCGGTGCTGGTCGAGGGCCTCGTCGCGGGGCACGAGCGCGACGGGCGGGCCTGGAAGGCGGAGTGGATCGCGCTGCCGGAGGTCTGCCAGCTGACGGCGACGGCGCTGCGGCTGGGCCGTGCCCTGCTCGACGGTCTCGAGGTGTACCCGCAGGCCATGGCCGCCAACGTCGGCCGATACGGCGGCGGGCTGGAGTCCGAGCGCGTGCTGGCGGGCCTGTCGGCCGAGATCGGCAAGCACCGGGCGCAGCAGGCGTTGCACGAGGTGCTGCGTGAGGAGGGGGCCGACCTGTCGGCGGGCCTCGTCGCGCGCGGGCTCGCCACCGCGGAGCAGGTGCGCGCGTGGGGCAACGGCCCCGCCGTCGACGCCGCCGCCGCCATGGTCGACGTCGTGGTCGCGCGGGCCGAGGCCGCGCGCTCCGACGAGCCCGAGGAGTGGGCGTGAGCGGCCTCGTGACGACCACCGCGCTGCCGTGGGCCGAGCTCGCCCGGTTCCCGCTGGCGGCCGGACCGACGCCGCTGGTGCGTGCGCACCGGCTGGAGGCCGCGTTCGGCATCGGCCCGCTGCTGGTCAAGCGCGACGACCTGATCGGCTTCGGCGTGGCGGGCAACAAGACCCGGCCGCTGGAGTTCCTCGTCGGCGCCGCGGTGCAGCAGGGCGCGCGGGTGTTCGTCACCGGCGGCGGGCCCGGTTCCAACTTCTGTGCCGCGGCCGCGATGGCCGCGCGCGCCGCGGGGCTGGCCTGCGAGCTGCACGTCTGGGGCGATCCGCGGTCGGCGAACCTCGCGCTCGCGACGGCCGCCGGCGCCACCCTGGTGCCGACCGGCGGCAGCGTCCGCGAGGAGGTCGACGAGCAGGTCATGGCCCGGGTCGCCCAGCTCGGCGCGAGTGCCTACGGCGTCCCGCGCGGGGGCTCCACGGCGCTGGGCGCCGTCGGGTTCGCCGCGGGCGCGGCCGAGGTCGCCGCCCAGCTCGCCGCCGCGGACGTCCGGCCCGGGCTGATCGTGCTGCCCGTCGGCTCCGGCGGCAGCGTCGCGGGCCTGCTCACCGGACTGGCCGCCGTCGGGCTCGACGTGCCGGTGCTCGGCGTGTCGGTGAGCCGCCCGTTGGACGAGATCCGGGCCAAGGTGCTCGAGCTCGCCGCGGGCTGCGCCGCGCTGCTGGGCTGCGCCGCACCCGATCCGGGCGCACTGACGCTGGTCGACGCCCGCGGCCCCGGCTTCGGCACGGCGAGCGAGCGCGAGCGCGCCCACGCCCGCGAGGCGCTGTGGGCCGAGGGCCTGCTGCTCGACGAGACGTACGGGGCCGAGGCCTTCTCCGCGGTGGTCGACCTGGTCGACCCACCCGCCGACGGCCCGGTCCTGTGGTGGCACACCGGCGGGCTGCTGCCCGCCGTCGGCTCCCTGCTGAAAGGACCAGCATGACCACCCCGACCCGGTCCGCGGGACGCGCTCTCGGCTTCCCGCAGACCGGTCCCGCCCCCGAGCTCGTCGAGTCGGGCTTCGCACTGGAGAACGCCGACGCGAGCTTCCTGCACCGCGGGCTGAACCTCGCCGACATCGCGCACGTGCTGGACCTGCGCCGCCGCGGGATCGTCCCCGAGGACGCGGCGCGCGAGCTGCTGGCACTGCTGCTAGAGGTCACCGAGGTCGACGCCGACGACTTCCCGTACGACCCGTCGCACGGCGAGCCGTACAACTCCCGCGAGCACTTCTTCGTCTCGCGCATCGGCGACATCGCGGGCTGGCTGCACGCCGGCAGGCCGCGCCGCGAGGCCGCGAGGGTGGCGCTGCGGCTGCACCTGCGCCGTCAGCTCACCGAGCTGGTGGAGGAGGCCGTGGCGTTCGCGCGCGACGCCGTGGCCACGGCCGAGACCCACGCCTCGACGCTGCTGCCCGACCAGACCTACCTGCAGCAGGCGCAGCCGTCGACGTTCGGTCACTACCTGCTGTCGTTCGTCTACCCGGCCGTGCGCGACGCGCGACGGCTGCTCGACGAGCTCGACTGGGTCGACTCGTCGCCGGGCGGTGCGGGGTGTGTCAACGGCACCCGGTTGCTCGACGACCGCGGCCCGGTCGCGTCGGCGCTCGGTTTCCGCGGGGTCATCCCGCACACCCGCGACGCGATGTGGCAGGTCGACGGCCTGGTGCACATCCTGGCGACGGCGGCGAGCCTGCTGTCGAACTTCTCCAAGCTCGCCGAGGACCTCGAGATCTTCTCCTCGAGCGAGTTCGACTTCGTCGACCTGGCCGATGCCTACACCCGGTCGAGCATCCTGATGCCGCAGAAGCGCAACCCGTACGCGCTGTCGATCATCCGCGGCGCCAACGGCGTGGTCATCGGCCGGCTGACGGGCTTCCTCGCGGTGACGAAGAGCCCGTCGGCACGCAGCGACAACCTGATCTTCGCCTACGGCGAGGTGCCCCGCGCGCTCGACCTGAGCCTGCGCATCACCCGGCTGACCAGCGGCGTCGTCCGCACGCTGAAGGTCAACCCGGTGCGCATGCGCGAGGAGCTCGACCGCGGATACACCCAGGCGACCGACCTCGCCGAGCACCTCGTGCAGCGGCTGGGTGTCGACTACCGAACGGCCTACGTCGTCGTCGGGAACACCGTGCGCGCGGCCAGCCGGGCCGGGGTCCCGGGCGCCCAGATCACGGGGGCGATGATCGACGAGGCGGCCGTCGCACACACCGGGCGCAGCTGGGGCCTGGCGGGGGAGGACCTGTCCGGGGTGCTGGACCCGGTCAGTATCGTGGCGTCGCGGCGCGCCGAGGGTGGCGCGGCGCAGGCCGCGGTGGCCGACATGGTGTCGCGGCTGCGCGCCGAGCTCGACGAACTGGCGGCGTACGCCGCCGCGCGGACCGCCGGTTTCGACCGGGCCGAGCAGGAGCTGCTCGTCCAAGCGCGCGGTGTGGCCGGGTGAGCCGGATGGCCGGATCGACATGGATCACGGTGGGTGATCGTCGCCGCCAGAGACCCGGGTCGTCGCAGGTAAGGGCACCTCGACCCGGTGATTGACATCACCCGAGCGTTGAGTATGGTGCTTTCCGTCTCCGATAGTGAATGCTGCCAGAGGCAGTGTCGTCAGACCGGTGGAAGAGGGTCCGCGTGCCGCGCAAGACAGTGATCATTGGTGGAGGAGCGGCCGGCCTCGGCGCCGCGACCGGTGTGAAGACCGCGGACCCGTCCGCGGAGGTCGTCGTCTACACCCGGGAGGCCGAGTCGGTGTACGGCTCCGCCGGCATCCCGGCCGACGAGGCCGAGGTCGAGGACTTCGAGAAGCTGCTCGTCGCCGACACGCAGACCTACCTCGACGCGGGCGTGGCCGTGCACTTCGGCGCCGACGTCACGGCGATCGACACCGCGGGCCGGACGATCACCGTGGGCGGCGCCCCCGTCTCCTACGACAACCTCGTGATCGCCGCGGGCACCGGTCCGGCGGCAGCGGGCGTACCCGGCGGTGAGCTGCAGGGCGTCTTCCACGTCAGCGGCGGTCGCAGCGTCTCCGAATGGCGCGAGGTCATCGCCCGGACCAAGAGCGCCGTCGTCGTCGACGCGGGCGGCGTCGGACTGGAGATCGTGACGGCGCTGGCCAAGCGCGGCGTCGAGACCCACGTCGTCGAGTCCGCCGGGCAGGTCCTGCCCTCACTGCTCGACCCCGACTTCGCCGCGCTCGTCCAGGACGGCTGGACCGAGATGGGCGTGCACCTGCACCTGAACACCACGGTCTCCGAGCTCGTCGGCGACGGCGGCGCCGTGCGCACGGTGCGCACCTCCGACGGCGACCTCCCGGCCGACCTCGTGGTGGTCGCCACGAACCGGGCCGCCGACACCTCCGTCGCCGCCGCGGCGGGGATCGCCGTCGGGCCCGGCGGCATCGTCGTCGACGACCACATGCGGACCTCCGTGGCCGGTGTCTGGGCCGCGGGCGACGTCGCCGAGGTCGCCCACGGCGGCGGGGACGCCCCGCTGCGGGGGCTGACGACCTCGCACGCCTACGCCGAGGGTCGCGTCGCGGGCACCAACGCCGCCGGTGGCGACCGCGCCTACAAGGCCGTCCGCGTCCCGTGGAGCACCGCGGCGGGCGCCTCCGTCGTCGGTGGCGTGGCGTTCAACGAGACCTCGGCCGCGGCGGCGGGCATCGCGTACGTCAAGGGCGAGGCCCAGGGCATCTCCCGGGCCCGCTACTACCCGGGCGTCAACATGGTGAAGGTGAAGCTCCTCGCGGAGCCCGGCACGCTGCGCCTCATCGGCGCCCAGCTGCTCGGCGGTGGCGAGGGCATCAAGGAGCGCGCGAACTTCCTCGCGCAGGCCGTCAAGGTCGGCCTGACCCTCACCGACATGTCGACGATGGAGAACGTCTACTCGCCGGCGATCGGCGCGCTCAACGAACCCATGGTCGTCGCCGCCACCAACGGCGTCGCGAACGCGCAGAAGGGCTGACCTGACATGGCCTCGGGCGGTTTCTTCGGGTGGCTGCGCCACAACGCCGAGCACTACCTGCTCGTCGACTCGCAGCAGAAGATGTCCCAGCGGCTCGGCACGGCCGCACCCCGCCCCGCCAAGGGCGGCAAGGAGATCTTCTGGAGGAAGATCTTCACCCCGTTGTACGCCATCATGCCGTGGTCCCTGCGCTCGACGATCATGAAGTCGATGCCGGGCAGCCACCGGAAGACGTGGGCCGCGCCGCCGACACCGCAGGGTGCGTCGTCGGCCCTCGACAAGTTCGAGTTCGTGACTCCGACCGTGAGCACGCCGAACGGGAACACACCTCAGAAGAAGGAGAGCACTGTGGCTCAGATCGTCGGTACTCGGGCTCAGGCAGGCGACGCGATCGTCGACTACGACCAGAAGCTGTTCGACGACATCCAGGCCGAAGCCGGTGAGAAGGCCTACATCTTCATGCACACCGTGCCCTACGAGGGCTCGGTCGGTCTGGTCAACATGCTGACCTGTACCCGCATCAACCGTAAGGGCTTCGACACCAGCCTCGTGCTGTACGGCCCCGGCGTGCTCATGGCGTCGGCGACCCGTGGTTTTCCGACCGTCGGCTCGGAGGCCTTCCCCGGCCACCTCGCCTACAACAACCAGCTGCAGACCTTCATGAAGGAGGGCGGCAAGGTCCTGGCCTGCCGCTTCGCCATGGCCGCGCTGTACGGCATGCGCGAGACCGACCTGATCGAGGGCGTGCAGCCGATCCACCCGCTGGACATCCTGGACTGCACGCTGACCGCCCGCCGTGAGGGCGCGCTGGTCATGCAGACCTGGACGCTCTGACACACGGTTACACCGCTCGACCGCGGAGGCGGGACCGGCACGTCCGGTCCCGCCTCCGCGGCGAGTCGCTCCTCGCAGCTCCTGGAGCGGACCAGAACGGCCTCCCGTGGACATCCACCCGGCACTGGACGTCGCCCGGACGCAATGGCGCGATGCCGAGGAGCGGCTCCTTCCCGTCCTGATCACCGAACCGACCGCCGCCGCGCGGGTGGTCGAGGTGATCGGGCGGCTCCTCGTCGTCCTGCGGAACCGGGGCGACGATCCCGCGGCCCTGCTGGCCGCGGCGTCCGACGCCGACGCGCTCGTCGCGGCGCTCGCCCTCCCGCCCGTCGACGTCCCCGCCGAGCTGCTCGCGGGCGTCGCCTGCGGTGTCCGGCTCCGGGAGATCGCCGCCAGGCAGGACGAGCGCCGGGTCGAACGACTCGTCGCCCGCGGACTCGAGACGGGCGCGACGTGGGTCGTGCTCGCCGGTCCCGAGGACCCGGGCCGGGTGGCCGAAGGCCGCGTGGTCATGGTGCACGTGGCGTCCCGGACGGTCCTCACCGCCACGGCCGACCCGGGCGCGGCCGACGGACCCTACGAGCTCCAGGTGCGCCCGCACCTCGGAAACCCGTTGGCGCGCAGGTTCTGTGACCGTGCGGAGTGGCTCGACGAGTTCCGGCTCTGCCGGTGCGACGTCGAGGCCCTGCACGGGGGCCGGGCACCGAGGCCGGCGGCGACACCAGTGGCGACAGCGACGCGGACAGGAGCACGATGACCACCACCGACCCGATCACCGTCGAGAGGCCCTGGCGGACCGAACCGCGGCCCCGGCTGGAGTGCAAGCTCGCCACCGACGACGCCGACCTCGCCTATCACCACGCCATCCGGCGGTCGGTCTTCGTGCTCGAACAGGCGGTCTTCGCCCGCTCCGACAACGACGTCCGCGACGAGGACGCCTCCACGATGCGCATCCTCGGCTACGCCGACGGCGAGCCCGCAGGCACCGTCCGGCTGTTCCCGATCGATCCCGGCGAGCCCGGCGGCGACTGGCAGGGCGACCGGCTGGCCGTGCTCCCCCCGTTCCGCAGCATGCTGCTGGGCCTCCCGCTCGTCCGCGCGGCCGTCGCGACGGCCGCGGCCCGTGGCGGCAGCCGGATGATCGCGCACGTGCAGCCGGCCAACCGCACCTTCTTCCGACGCCTGGGCTGGACCCAGGTCGGGGAGCCGGAGGTCTACCTCGGGCTGCCCCACCTGCTGATGGAGATCGACCTCGCCGCGGCGCGTGCCGCGAGCCGTCCGTCTGCGTCCTGACGCGCCTGCCCGGAGCGGCCGTCCCCCGGCGCCGGCATCCCTCAGGACGTGCGTACGCCCTCGGTGGTGAGCCGGCCCGCCCGCGCGAACGTCTCGCGTAGCTCCGTCGGGAGCGCGGCGGCGACGCGCGCCGTCGCCGCGCGCCGTTGGGCCGGCGTGCCGAGCTGTCCGATGACGAGGTCGGAGCGGGTGGTCGCGGCGACGCGGGCGGCCTCGTCGGGGCGGTCGAGTGCGGCGAGGGCGAGGGCTTCGTACTTGGGTGAGGCGTAGAGGCGGG
>NZ_BPRG01000020.1:0-53992 GCF_036984265.1 Pseudonocardia sp. D17
TCAATGGTCCGGCCCCGTCCGTACGGGTCCCGCTCGGGGGCGGGCGGGCGTCGGGGACATCCCCGTCGCACGTCGCCCGGGGAGCTGGCGACGCACGGACCGGTCACTTCGACTCGTTCGCGCGAGCTCACCGCTCGCTGACGCTCGCTCATCGGGGGGCGCGCGCTCATTCCCCCGCCGACCGCCGCCGGGCCGGCGGGCCGCTGCGGCCCCCGGTACCCAGGACGTACGACTGGACGAGATGGTTCCAGCTGCAGGTTCGGCACACCTCGACGACGTACACCGAGAACTCGGCGTACAGAGTCTCGAGGCGCTCGAGCTCCTCGGGTTTACGGGCGGATCCCGCCGCGTGCTTGAGCTCCTCGCCGAAGATCCACGAGACCAGGGTCAGCCGCTCCTTGCGGCACACCGGGCAGGTGACATCGCTGGGCTGCCCGTGGAAACGGGCCGCGCGCAGCAGGTAGGGACTCGCGTCGCAGACCTCGGCGACCCCGGTCCGGCCGGAGTGCACGTCGGCGAGCAGGGCCCGACGCTGCAGCGCGAAGTCGACGACCTGCCGCTGCGTGAGCACCCGACCAGGGTACGCGCGGACTCCGACGACTCCCGACCACCCGCGCCGACGCCGGTCCGCGGCGCCGCCTCCCGGACCCGCGACCTCGTACGACGCCGGCCGGACCGTGCCCCGGGACCAGGTGATGCCGCTCTCCATCACGAGCGCAGATGTATCGGACCGATATAGTGGTGCGAGTCGCCACCCTTCGCCGGTGTGGTGCGCGCGTCGTGGTCGGGGGGTGGTCCGGTGCTCGAACTCGCGATCCTCGGGCTGCTCAACGAGGCGTCGATGCACGGCTACGAGCTGCGCAAGCAGATCGGTCTGCGCCTCGGCGGCTTCCGCGCCTTCTCCTACGGTTCGCTCTACCCGGCACTGCGTCGGCTGACGCGGGCCGGGCTGATCGTCGAGGACAGCGACCAGCCGGCGGCCGAGACCGCCGCGGGCGCGTGGTCACGGCGGAGCCGGAAGGTCTACCGGATCACCGCCGAGGGTAAGGAGCGCTTCGCGGACCTGCTCGCGGACGCAGGCCCGCAGGCGTGGGACGACGAGACGTTCGGCGTGCACATGGCGTTCTTCTCGCGCACCCCGGCCGAGACCCGGATGCGCATCCTCGAGGGCCGCAGGCGCGCCGTCGAGGAGCGCCGGGAAGGCCTGCGCGCCGCACTCGGTCGTGCGGGCGAGCAGATCGACCGATACACCCGCGACCTGCACCAGCTCGGGCTCGACAGCACCGAGCGGGAGGTCCGGTGGCTCAACGAGCTGATCAGCCGCGAGCAGGCGGAACAACAGGATCCTCCGGCGACGCAGCCGGATCCACGTGAGGAATGAAGGAGGAGCCGGCCATGAGCCAGGTGCGTGTCGCCGTCGTCGGCGTCGGCAACTGTGCGGCGTCGCTGGTACAGGGTGTCCAGTACTACGCGGACGCCGACCCGTCCACCCGGGTCCCGGGCCTGATGCACGTCGACTTCGGCGGCTATCACGTCCGTGACATCACCTTCGTCGCGGCGTTCGACGTCGACGCCAAGAAGGTGGGTCGCGATCTCTCCGAGGCGATCTTCGCCAGCGAGAACAACACGATCAAGATCGCGGACGTGCCCCCGCTCGACGTCCCCGTCCAGCGTGGCCACACCCTCGACGGGCTGGGCCGCTTCTACCGCGAGACGATCACCGAGGCCGACGAGGAGCCGGTCGACGTCGCCCAGGTGCTGCGCGACGTCGAGGCCGACGTCCTGGTCTCCTACCTGCCCGTGGGCAGCGAGGCGGCCGACCGTTTCTACGCGCAGTGCGCCATCGACGCCGGCGTCGCGTTCGTCAACGCGCTGCCCGTCTTCATCGCCTCGGACCCGGTGTGGGCGGAGAAGTTCCGCGCCGCCGGCGTCCCGATCGTCGGGGACGACATCAAGTCGCAGGTGGGCGCGACGATCACGCACCGCGTCCTCGCGAAGCTCTTCGAGGACCGCGGCGTCCAGCTCGACCGCACGATGCAGCTCAACGTCGGCGGCAACATGGACTTCCTGAACATGAAGGAGCTCGAGCGTCTGGAGTCCAAGAAGGTCTCCAAGACACAGTCCGTGACGTCGCAGGTCGACCGGGACATGGGCAAGGACAACGTGCACATCGGCCCGTCGGACTACGTCGCGTGGCTCGACGACCGCAAGTGGGCCTACGTGCGGCTCGAGGGCCGCGCGTTCGGCGACGTGCCGCTGAACCTGGAGT
Organism: Pseudonocardia sp. D17; assembly: GCF_036984265.1. NCBI lineage: Bacteria > Bacillati > Actinomycetota > Actinomycetes > Pseudonocardiales > Pseudonocardiaceae > Pseudonocardia > Pseudonocardia sp. D17. The sequence continues at coordinate 2,270 of NZ_BPRG01000020.1, forward strand.
ACAAGCTCGAGGTCTGGGACTCGCCCAACTCCGCCGGCATCATCATCGACGCCGTGCGGGCCGCGAAGATCGCCAAGGACCGCGGCATCGAGGGCCCGATCCTGTCCGCGTCGAGCTACTTCATGAAGTCCCCGCCGGAGCAGTACGGCGACGACATCGCCCGTGACGCGGTCGAGCAGTTCATCCGCGGCGAGCGCCAGGACTGACCCGCACCCCGCTCCACCCCGGGAGCCCCGTTCCGCAGCCGCGGAACGGGGCTCCCGTCGTTTCCGGACCGAAACGGTTGGACTTGCTTCCGGACTGCAATTGTTGTCACCCGTCCGAACCAATAACGGGGCTATAACTCACCCTGATGTGACTGGTCACACACCGCTCCCCGGTTTACCACTGCGGAAAGCACCGAATTACACGGTCGCCATTCGACTGTTCGGGTTCCTTTCGGTGACAACGATCACCCGAATACGCGGTATTGAATGAGACATTGGTCATGACTACTTGTCGAAATCTGTTCGTAATTTGGCGAACGGCCGTGTGCGACCGACGCTCACCCGGAGCAGAGGGGCACGCGGTCATCGTCCGGACACACGGGCGGGACCCGGAACGGCCTGCAACCCCCAGCAGACCGCAGACCGGCCCGCCCCACGCTCCCCCCCGCCGTGGAGTGAGGGTCATGCGTGTCCGACGGTGCTACCCCCCGAAGGAACACCCGTGCCCACGCACACCGCCCGCTTCCTCACGATCCGGACGGCCGTCGTCGCGGTCACCGCCGCGGCCGCCGCGTTCGCCGTCGTTCCTGCGGGAACGACCCCCGCCGCCTCCGGAGCCGCGGTCCTGGACTCTCCGGCCGTCGCGACCGCCGAGGCCCCCGCCGTCGTCACCGGGCCGGCCCAGGTCGTGTCGACGCCCGTCGAGAACGTCGCCAGCAAGGCCTCGGTGCTGTCCATCGTCATGAGCAAGATCGGCGCCCCGTACCGCTACGGTGCGGCGGGCCCGAGCGCCTTCGACTGCTCCGGCCTCATGTACTGGGCCTTCAAGCAGGTCGGGATCACCCTGCCGCGCACGAGCCGAGCGCAGTCGACCTTCGGCACGCCGGTCGCCAAGAGCGCTCTGCAGCCCGGTGACCTGGTCTTCTTCTACAAGCCGGTCAGCCACGTCGCCATGTACATCGGCAATGGCCAGGTGGTCCACGCCAGCACCGCGGGCCAGCCGGTGAAGATCAGCAGCCTGGCGTCGATGCCGTTCTCGGGAGCCCGCCGCGTCTGACGCGGGTCGACCGCGGCTCCGGGGCCTCGCTCCCCGCGCAGGGTCCGGCCGGTGTCCCCGGCCGGACCTGCACGCGTCACGGGTGGGTGTCGTCTACATTCGCGACACCCACGGCGATCCGACGGCGTTAGCATCGCGGGATGCTCGACCCGGACGACGTGGACCTCGCCGAGCTCGGCGCTGCCCGCGACGACCGGACGCCCGGCTCGACGTGGTGGATCGATCCGGCGACCGGGCGCATCCGCGCCGTCCCGGCCCACGAGGACGAGCCGGCCGGTTGGCGGCGCATTCCGCCCATGGAGGCCGGCGAGGGCTACGGCGACATGCGCGACTTCGTCGAGGCGGTGCAGCACCGGCGGGCCGCCGAGCTGCTCGACCAGGCCATCGACGGGCGTGGCGCGTTCCGCCGGTTCAAGAACGCGCTGTTCGAGTTCCCCGAGGTCCGCGACGAGTGGTACCGCTTCCGTGACGCCCGCGCGCGCCGCGGGGCCGTCGACTGGCTCCTGGAGGAGGGGCTCATCGACGAGGCGGCGGCGAACCGGGCACGGGCGCGCTACCCCGATCCGTCACCCCGCAACGCCGACGTCCCCGCCGCCGTCGCGGCCGATCTCGCCGACCTCTACGGTCCGCGGCTGCACCGCGTCCTGCTCTACGGGTCGTGGGCCAGCGGTGAGGGCGGTGTGGAGTCCGATCTGGACCTGCTCGTCGTCCTGGACAAGGTGGACTCGACCTGGGCGGAGCTCGACCGGATGGACGCCGTCCTCTGGCAGCACACCGAACGCACCGGCCTGACGATCACCGCGTTGCCCGTCGCCGAGGCGGCCATGGGCCGGCCCACCGAACCCATGATCATCCGGGCCAAGGTCGGGTCGGTGCGGATCACGTGAACTCCGGGATGCAGCGGGCACACGAGGAGATCGACGCCGCGACCCTGTTGCTGGACAACGGTTTCACCACCCAGGCGCTCTCACGCGCGTTCCACGCCGCCTACCACGCGGCCGAGACCGCACTGCTGGTGCTGGGGGAGACGCGCGGCGACTACTCCGACGTCGTGTCGGCATTCGTGCGTCGTGTCGTGCGCGAGCGGGCGCTCGACCCGGAGGCGGGCCGGCTGCTGCGCGCGCTGTTCAACCAGACGCTGCTGGCCGACCACGGCTACGAGCCCGTCCCCGCCGACGAGGCGACCCGCGCCGTCGCGAATGCGTGCACTGTGGTCGCCGAGGTCGAGAAGTGGCTCGCCGATCCCGGGCGCAGTGCGGCGCGGCGCGGCGAGGCGACGCGGCTGCCTGCGAAGCCGCCGCGTCGCCGCCCGCACTGAGGCGCCCCTCGCCGGCGTCAGCCGACGATGTTGACCAGACGGCCCGGCACGACGATGACCTTGCGCGGCTCGCGCCCGTCGAGCAGCGCGGCGATCTTCTCGTCGGCCAGTGCGGCGGCCTGCACGGTCGCGACGTCGGCCGCCGCGGGGACCGTGATCCGGGAGCGCACCTTGCCGTTGAACTGGATCGGGTACTCCGCGGTCTCCGCGACCAGGTAGCGCGCGTCGGCCACCGGGAACGGCTCGTAGGCCAACGAGCCGTCGTGCCCCAGGATCGCCCACAGCTCCTCGGCCACGTGCGGAGCCAGCGGGGCCAGCATCAGCACCAGGGGCTCCGCCACCGCGCGCGGGACCCCCGCCCCGCCGTACACCTTGGTCAGGTGGTTGTTGAGCTCGATCAGCTTGGCCGCGGCGGTGTTGTAGTGCAGGGCCGGGAAGTCCTCGTGGACACCGGCGATCGCCTTGTGCAGGGCACGCAGCGTGTCCTCGTCCAGCGCGTCGTCGGTGACGCGGCACTCACCGGTCTCCTCGTCGACGATGTTGCGCCACACACGCTGCAGGAACCGCTGCGGACCGACCACGTCACGCGTCGACCACGGCCGCGACGCCTCCATCGGGCCCGTGTACATCTCGTACAGCCGGAACGTGTCGGCACCGTAGCGGTCGCACATCTCGTCGGGCGTCACGACGTTCTTCAGCGACTTGCCCATCTTCCCGTACTCACGGGTGACCGGCTCGCCGTTCCACGTGAAACCACCGTCGTCGCCCTCGACGACCTCCTCGGCCGGGACGTACAGCCCGCGCGCGTCGGTGTAGGCGTAGGCCTGGATGTAGCCCTGGTTGAACAGCGTGCGGAACGGCTCCTCGCTGCTCACGTGGCCCAGGTCGAACAGCACCTTGTGCCAGAACCGCGAGTAGAGCAGGTGCAGCACGGCGTGCTCGACGCCGCCGACGTACAGGTCGACACCGCCCGGGTCGGCCGCGGAGCGCTGCAGGTCCTTGCCGACCCAGTACTTCTCGGCCTCCTCGGACACGAACCGCTCGTGGTTGTCCGGGTCCAGATAACGCAGGTAGTACCAGCAGGAGCCGGCCCACTGCGGCATGGTGTTGGTCTCGCGACGGTAGGCGCGCGGCCCGTCGCCCAGGTCCAGCTCCGTCTCGACCCACTCGGTGGCACGCGACAGCGGCGGCTCGGGCTCGGTGTCGGCGTCGTCGGGGTCGTAGGTCTTGGGGGAGTAGTCGTCGACGTCGGGCAGCTCGACGGGCAGCTCCGAGTCGGGCAGGCCGACCGGACCGTGCTCGTCCCACACGATCGGGAACGGCTCACCCCAGTAGCGCTGCCGGGAGAACAGCCAGTCGCGCAGCTTGTACTGCACGACGCTCTCGCCGAACCCCTTGCCCGCCAACCAGTCGATGATCGTCCGCTTGGCGTCGGCGACACCGAGGCCGTTCAGGCTGACCTCGTCGTTGGCCGAGTTGATCGCCGGACCGTCGCCGGTGAACGCCTCGCCGTCCCAGCCCTCCCCGGGATCGACGGTGCGTACGATGGGCAGTCCGAAGGTCGTCGCGAACTCCCAGTCGCGGGTGTCCTGGGCCGGGACCGCCATGATCGCGCCGGTGCCGTAGCCCATGAGCACGTAGTCGGCGACGAAGACCGGGATGCGCTCGCCGTTGACCGGATTGGTCGCGTACGCGCCGGTGAAGACGCCGGTCTTCTCCTTGTTCTCCTGACGGTCCAGCTCCGACTTCCGGGCCGCGGCCTCGCGGTAGCCGGCGACGGCCTCGCCCGGGGTGGCGGCCCCACCGGTCCAGCGGGCGTCGACGTCGCCGGGCCAGCCGGCGGGCACGATCGCGTCGACCAGCGGGTGCTCGGGCGCCAGGACCATGTACGTGGCGCCGAACAGCGTGTCGGGACGAGTGGTGAAGACCTCGATCGGCTCGTCGGAACCCTCGACGGCGAACCGGACGCGGGCCCCCTCCGAGCGGCCGATCCAGTTGCGCTGCATGGCCTTCACCGACTCCGGCCAGTCGAGCCGGTCGAGGTCGGCCACCAGCCGGTCGGAGTAGGCGGTGATCCGCATCATCCACTGCTTGAGGTTGCGCCGGAAGACGGGGAAGTTGCCCCGCTCGCTGCGCCCGTCGGCGGTGACCTCCTCGTTGGCCAGCACCGTGCCCAGCCCCGGGCACCAGTTGACGGGCGCCTCGGAGATGTAGGCCAACCGGAACCCGTCGACGACCGCGCGGCGCTCGACCTCGGAGAGCTCACCCCAGGGCCGGCCGTCGGGGGTGGGACGCGAACCCGACTCGAACTGCGCGACCAGGTCCTCGACGGGGCGGGCGCGGTCGGCGTCGACGTCGTACCAGGAGTTGAAGATCTGCAGGAAGATCCACTGCGTCCAGCGGTAGAACTCGACGTCGGTGGTCGCGACCGACCGCCGGTCGTCGTGGGCCAGGCCCAGCTGGCGCAGCTGCTCGCGGTAGCGCGCGATGTTGGCCTCGGTCGTCGTGCGCGGGTGGGTTCCCGTCTGCACGGCGTACTGCTCCGCGGGCAGGCCGAACGCGTCGAAACCCATGGCGTGCAGCACGTTGTGCCCGGTCATCCGCAGGTAGCGGCCCAGGACGTCGGTGCCGATGAAGCCCAGCGGGTGGCCGACGTGCAGGCCGGCGCCCGAGGGGTAGGGGAACATGTCGAGCAGGTAGACCTTCTTGCGCTCCGACCCGGGCTCGCCGGGGTTGGGCGCGCGGAACGTGCCCTCGGCCTCCCAGCGGTCCTGCCACTTGCGCTCGATGCGGCCGGCGAGCGCCGCGCCGTACCGGAACGGCGGGGTGCCCGCCTCGGCGTCGGTGCGCTCGGCCGTGGTGGTCGCGCCGGTGGTCTCCGTGGTCATGTCCGTCCGCTCAGCTCGATCTCGGTGACGGCCACGGTGAGTCCCCCGCGGACCGGGATCGGTAGCCGCGGGCGAGACGTCGGAGACCCCGGCCGGTGGGACGGGGGCCCGGCGCGACGGCGCCGGATCGCCTCCGACGCGACCGCGTCGACGCGGGCCATCTGCGACGTCAAGCGTAACGCCGCTGGCGGGAGGGCCGCGAACGGGTTGGCTTAGGCTTGACCGGTGCCTGCCACCCTGACCGTCGTCCTCGGCGCCCTGCTGATCGTGAGCGGGGCGGGCCTCGGTGCGCTCGCCGTCGCGGGTGCCCGCGGGGTCCTGCGTCCCAACCGCTTCGCCGGGGTGCGCACCCTTGCCACGCTCTCGTCCGAGCGCGCGTTCGTCACGGCGAACCGCGTGGCCGCGCCGCTGGTCGGGGCCGCGGGCGCCGTCGCGGTCGCCGCCGGCGCCGGGCTCGTCGCGCGGCCGGCGGGTGCGGTCGGGATCGTCCTGCTCGTCGTCGCCGTCGTCGCGGTGCTCGCGCTCGCCGGCATCGGCGGCGCGCTGGGCGACCGGGCGGCGCGGCTCGTCGAGGAGGAGCCCTCGGCGTGCGCCGGGGCGTGTGCGGGGTGCTCGCTCGTCGAGGGCTGCCGGCCCGCGGGCGTGGCCGGCGCGACCGGCTCCGCCACCGGCGTCAGTTGAGGCCGACCTCCGCGGGGAACGTCGCCAGCAGCGCCAGCGGAGTGCCCTGCCGGCGCAGCACCCGGCCCCACAGGTCGGCGTGCCGTTCGGTGATGACGTCGTCGGGCAGCGCGGGCACGACGATCCAGTCGCCGCGCTCGATCTCCCCCGCGAGCTGGCCGGGGCCCCAGCCGGAGTAGCCCGCGAACACGCGCAGCCCCCGCAGCTTCGGGGCCAGCGCCGCCGGGTCGCTGTCGAGGTCGACCAGCGCGACCGGCGCCCGTACCGCGACCACGCCGTCGAGGCCCGATGTCGCGACGCCCGTGCGCAGGGCGGCGAGGCAGAGCGCGGTCCGGGCGTCGACCGGCCCGCCGACGAACACCGACCGTGGCTGTGAGGACAACGCCTCCCAGGCCGGCAGCACGTCGCGGACGTCCGCCTCGCTCGGCCGGTTGAGAACGACGCCGAGGCTGCCGTCGTCGCGGTGCTCGACGATGAACACGACGGTCCGGCGGAAGTTGGGGTCCGACAGCGCCGGCGACGCCACGAGCAGCGTGCCCGGCGCGACCGGCACGGAGGAGCCGGCGGTCCCGGTGCGGTCGTCCCTCACGTCACCCATCGTCGCACCCGCGCCGGGGCAGTAGCCTTCCGGTCGTGTCCTCCTCGTCCGCCGCCACGACGGGGGAGACGACCACCGTCGGCGCCCGCGAGAAGGCGGGGCTGTCGCGGCTGTTGCGGTCCCCCGGGTACGGCCGCCTGCTGGCCGTCCGCTTCGCCACCCAGTTCGGCGACGGGTTGTTCCAGGCCGCGCTCGGCGGGGCCGTCCTGTTCAACCCCGAGCGGCAGGCCGACCCGCTGGCCGTCGCCGCCGGGCTCGCGGTGATCCTGCTGCCGTACTCGGTGATCGGCCCGTTCACGGGCGCGCTGCTCGACCGCTGGGACCGCCGCCGGGTGCTCGTCGTCGCCAACCTGGTCCGCGTGCTGCTGATCGTCGCGGTCGCGGTGCTCGTCGGCACCGGCGCCGGCGGGGTCCCGCTGTACCTCGCCGCGCTCGCCGTGGCCGGGGCCAGCAGGTTCGTCCTCTCGGGGCTGTCGGCGGGGCTGCCGCACGTCGTCGAGCCCCGGCATCTCGTCGAGGCCAACACGATCGCCGCCACCGCCGGGGCCGCCACCGCCGCGCTGGGCGGGGCCACCGCGATCGGCCTGCGCGCCGTCATCGGCTCGGGCAACTCGGGGTCCGCACTGGTCACGGCAATCGCGCTGGCCGGTCCGCTGGTCGCCGCGCTCGTCGCCGCCGGGTTCCGCCGCGGCAGCCTCGGGCCCGACCGCGTCCCGGCCTCCGACGCGAGCGCTCCGGCCACCCCCGCGGCGGAGAGGTCGGCGACCCGCGTCGTGGTCCACGGCATGACCGACGGGCTGCGCGCCGTCGCCGCCACCCCGACCGTCGCGGCCTCGTTCGCCGCGCTGATGGCGCACCGGCTGGCGTTCGGCATCGGCACGCTGGTGTCGTTGCTGCTGTTCCGGTACGCCTTCGCCGACTCCGGCGTCCTGCGGGCGGGGATGACCGGCGTCGGCGAGGCCGTCGTGCTCGCGGCCGCGGGGCTCGGCGTCGCGGCGCTGCTCACGCCGTGGCTGGTGCACCGCATCGGCCGGGCCATGACGGTCCGGCTCGCCCTGGGCGCGTCCGTGCTCACCCAGATCGGGCTGGCCGCGTTCCTGGGCATGCCGGCGGTGCTCGCCGCCGCGTTCCTGCTCGGGGCCACCGGTCAGATCGTCAAGCTGTGCACCGACGCGGCCGTGCAGAGCGAGACCGGCGACGACGTCCGCGGCCGCGTCTTCGCGCTCTACGACGCGCTGTTCAACATCAGCTATGTCGTCGCCGTGGCCGCGGCGGCGCTGCTCAGCCCGCCCGACGGCTGGGCGCCCGGCCTGCTGGGCGCGGCGGCGGGGATCTACGTCATCGGGCTCGTGGCGCACGAGCTGCAGCTGCGCCGCCGCGCCTCCGGCAGCTGACCGGTCTCAGACGCCGTTCTCGGCCGCCCAGGCCCGCAGTTCGGCCTCGGCCTCCTCGTGCGACAGCGGGCCACGCTCCATCCGCAGCGCCAGCAGGTGCTTGTACGCCTTGCCGACGAGCGGCCCCGGCCGCAACCCGAGCAGCTGCATGATCGCGTTGCCGTCGAGGTCGGGCCGGATGGAGTCGAGCTCCTCCTGCTCGCGCAGCGCGGCGATCCGCTCCTCGAGGGAGTCGTAGCTGCGCTGCAGCGCGGCCGCGCGACGCCGGTTGCGCGTCGTGCAGTCGGAGCGGACGAGCTTGTGCAGCCGGTCGAGCAGCGGGCCCGCGTCGGTGACGTAGCGACGCACGGCCGAGTCGGTCCACTCGCCGTTGCCGTAGCCGTGGAAGCGCAGGTGCAGGAACACCAGCTGGGCCACCTCGTCGACGACGACCTTCGGGTAGCGCAGCTCCCGCAGCCGGCGGCGCACCATCTTGGCGCCGACCACCTCGTGGTGGTGGAAGCTCACCCTGCCGTCGGGCTCCTTGCGCCGCGTGTCGGGCTTGCCGACGTCGTGCAGCAGCGCCGCGAGCCGCAGCACCAGGTCGGGCCCGTCCTGCTCACGCTCGATCGCCTGCTCCAGCACCACGAGCGAGTGCGTGTAGACGTCCTTGTGCTGCATGTGCTCGTCGATCGCGAGGCGCATGGCCGGCACCTCCGGCACGACGAGCTCGGCCAACCCGGTGTCGACCATCAGCTCGATCGCCCGCCGCGGGTGCGCGCCCAGGATCAGCTTGGAGAACTCGGCCTGCACCCGCTCCTTGGTGATGCGCGCGAGCTCGCCCGCCATCGCCGTCATCGCCTCGACGACGCGCGGCGCCGGCGCGAAGCCGAGCTGCGAGACGAAGCGGGCTCCGCGCAGCATCCGCAGCGGGTCGTCGGCGAACGACTCCTGCGGGGTCGCGGGGGTGTCGAGGGTCCCGGCGGCCAGCGCGGCGAGACCGCCGTGCGGGTCGACGAAGCGGCGCTGGCCGTCGGGCGCGTGCACCTCGACCGCCATGGCGTTCACCGTGAAGTCGCGGCGGACCAGGTCGCCCTCGATCGAGTCGCCGAAGCGGACGATCGGGTTGCGCCCGACGCGGTCGTAGGCGTCGGCGCGGAACGTCGTGATCTCCAGGACGTGGTCGCCGCGGCGCGCGCCGATCGTGCCGAAGTCGATGCCGGTGTCCCAGACGGTGTCGGCCCAGCCCGCGAGCAGCTCCTGGATCCGCTCGGGGCGCGCGTCCGTCGTGAAGTCCAGGTCCCCGCCGGCAGCGGCACCGCGGCCGAGCAGCGCGTCACGGACGCTGCCGCCGACCAGGTAGAGCACATGGCCCGCCGCGCGGAAGCGCTCGCCGAGCTCGTCGGCGACCGCGGGGATGGCGAGCAGGTCCACGAGGACATTCTCCTGGGCGCGACGCAGGTCCGCGTCGTCCGAGGCGTCGCCCGGCCGGGCGGGCGTGCCCGGGGTCGCCTCGGCGGTCACCGAGGCGGCCGACGAGCCGGGGATCAACAACGGGGAAGACACGGCGGGCCAGTCTAGGCAACGCGTTCCGACGCCCGCGTCCGGATTCCGCTCACGGGCCGCGGCGAGTACCGGGCCGGCCGTGCCCTGGATCGTTACCATCGGGCCATGTCCACCTCGCGCGGTCGCTCAGGAGGGCGCCGCGCGGGTCGACCACCCGAGCGCAGGCGCCGGCTGCGCACCGTCGACGAGACGTCCGCGGGTGGGCTCGTCGTCGACCACGAGCGCGGCAGCGCGGCCATCATCGGCCGGCTCGACCGGCGCGGCCGGCTGCTCTGGTCGCTGCCCAAAGGGCACATCGAGGCTGGTGAGACGGCAGAACAGGCGGCGGTGCGCGAGGTCGAGGAGGAGACCGGCATCATCGGGCGGGTGGTCGCACCTCTGGGCACCATCGACTTCTGGTTCGTCGCCGAGGACCGCCGTGTGCACAAGACCGTGCACCACTTCCTCCTGCGCGCGCTCGGTGGTGAGCTGTCGGATCTCGACGTCGAGGTGTCCGAGGTGGCGTGGGTGCCGCTCGAGGAGCTGGAGTCGCGCCTCGCCTACGCGGACGAACGGCGGCTGATCCGCCGGGCCACCCAGTTGCTGGAGGAGTCGGCGTGAGAGCGGTCGCGACCCTGGTCGCGATCGCGCTGCTGATGCTCGCCGGCCCGCTCGCCGGCCAGGCACTCGCCGCGCCGGCGGAGCCGGACGCCGGGCCCGCCGTGTCGGTGGATCTGGCGCTCGACCAGCTGACCCCGCGGATCGCGACCCTCGACGGCCCCACATTCGTCACTGTGACGGGAACCATTCGCAACAGCGGTGCCCTGCCGGTGTCCCAGCTGGGTGTGCGACTGCAGCGCGGCGACGCCCTGCGCACGGCCTCCGACGTCGAGTCCGCACTCGCCGGCCGCGCGGGCACCGACACGGTCACGCCGGCGTTCGTCGACGTGCCGGGGACGCTCGCGCCCGGGGACACCGTGCACTTCAGCGTCGAGGCACCGCTGCGCGGCACCGGCGGCTCGGGCCTCGCGATCGACCGGCCCGGCACCTATCCGCTGCTGGTCAACGTCAACGGCGAGCCCGACGGTCAGCCGCGGGCCCGGCTCGCCGCGACCCGGATGCTGCTGCCGGTCCTCTCCCTGCCGGCCGACGCGGTCGACGGCGCGCTGGAGCCCGCCGTCCCGGCGACGACCACCGGCCCGGCCCGGCCCTTCACGATGCTCTACCCGATCGTCGACGTGCCGCACCGGCTGCCGGGCGTCCCCGGCGAGACCACCACGTTGACCGACGACGACCTCGCCCGCTCCTTCGCCCCGGGCGGGCGGCTCGACGGGCTCGTCAGCGCACTCGCCCAGCGCGCCCCGTCCGGCTCGGCGCTGCGCTCGGGGATCTGCGTCGCCGTCGACCCCGATCTGCTGCAGACGGCCGAGGCCATGGCCGAGGGCTACCAGGTCCGCGGTGCCGGCGGCGCGCTCACCCCCGGAAGCGGCGCCGACGCCGCCCGGCAGTGGCTCGCCGCGCTGACGTCGACGGTGCGCGGCAGCTGTGTCGTCGCGCTGCCGTTCGCCGACGCCGATCTCGTCGCCCTCGCCCGCGGCGGCCAGGGCACGACCGCGGCAGAGGCCGTCACCGGCGGGCGCGACGTCGCCGCCGACATCCTCGACACCCCGCTGCAGACCGGCATCCTCTGGCCCGCCGACGGGGTCGTCGACGACGAGACCGTCGACGCCCTGGCCGGGTCCGCCCGGCTCACCGGCCTCGTGCTCTCCGCCGACGGCATCGCCGGCTCCGGGCGGTCGGGTGTCGTGCCGCTGCGCGAGGGGCCGAGCGCGTTGCTCACCGACCCCCTGCTCACCGCCGCAGCCACCCCCGGCACCGATGTGCCGACCGGCTCGGGTGCGCCCGTCGCCAGCTCCGCGGTGCCCGTCTCGACGCCCCTGTCCACTCAGGACACCATCGGTACGCTCGCGTTCCGCGCCACCTCCGGCGGCAGCGCCTCGGCCGCAGGGACCTCCGGGACCTCGGGACAGGCGCCCCTGGTCCTCGCCCCGCCGCACCTGTGGGGCGCCGACGGCGCCGGGGCCGACGCGCTGCTGTCGGCGGCGTCGCTGCTCGTCGACAACGGCCTGCTCGTCCCGCGCCCGCTCTCGGCGACCGGCGCGACGGGCCGCGACGCGACGCTGCTCTACCCGCTGCAGGCGGGCGGCGACGAGATTCCGGCGACGACCGTCGATCGGGTCGGCGCGTTGATCGCCGACGTCGACTCGATGTCGGCGGCCGCGATCGAGGAGCCCGGTGCCGACGTCACCCCCGCGGCCGTGTTCGACCCGCTGCGCCGCTCGATGCTGCGGCCGGTGTCGGCGTCGTGGCGCGGCCGGCCCGCCCTCGCGGCGACCGCAGCCGACCTCTCCGCCATCAGGCTCGACGAGCTGCGCGGCACGGTGCGCGTCCTGGAGCCGCCCGGGCCCTACTCGCTGGGCACCTCGGACGCGCCGCTGCTGCTCACGGTGTCCAACGGGCTGCCCGTCGCGCTCGACGTCCGCGTCGTCATCGCGAGTACCGCCGGCCTGCAGGTCAGCCCGATCCCCGACCAGCGGGTGCCCCCGCTCGGCCGGATCCAGGTCCGCGTCAGCGCCCAGGTCGTGCGTGCTGGCCAGTTCGCCGTCGACGCGATCGTCCAGACACCGAAGGGCGACATCCTCGGCCCGCCGACGCGGCTGCAGGTCCGTTCTACGGCCTACGGCACCGTCACCGTGTGGCTGACGGTGATCGCGGGCGGCCTGCTCGTCCTGCTCGTGGCGCGCCGGATCCTGCGTCGCGTCAAGGGGGGCTCCGGACCGCCGTCGGGCCCGCGGACGGGAGCGCCGCCGGGACCCGGCGATCTTCCCGGCCCACCGGGACCCGTCGGCCGGACGCCCGTACGACCCGAGCACGCGGCGACCGCACCCACCGTTCCGATCAGGTCGGACTGACGAGAACCCTCTCACGTGGTCGTTCCCGTCCGACGCGCCCGCATCGTCCTGTCGTCGCGATGCCCGCCGCTGTCGTAGGCTTGCCCGGGGGAGTCGTAACCGGACGTGTGAGCTGCGTCCGCAGGGGGAGGCGGCGCTGGTGAGCGGGCAGACGGAGGAGCAGTCCGCGTCCGCGCGCACCGTGATGGCGACCGTCCCCGCCCAGCCGGGCCGGCCTGCCGCCCCACCGCCCGACGGGCAGCCCGCCACCGACGCGGGGACGACCCTGGCGGGCCGCTACCGCCTCACCGAGAAGCTCGGCACCGAGCCGGCCGCCGGCGCCGAGTTCTGGCTCGCCGAGGACACCGTCCTGCGCCGCGACGTGGCTGTGACCCTCTTGCGCCGGCTCGCCACCGATCCCGAGTCCGACGACCCCGACGGCACCGCCCGCGCCGGCGAGATGATCGTGCGCGCGCTGCGCACCGGCAGCTTCGAGCACCGCGGCGCCGCCCGGCTGCTCGACGTCCTCGCCCCCGGCGGCGCAGCCCTGCCCGCAGACGTGCTCGGCGCGGCCGTGAGCGAGTGGACGGGCGGCCGCAGCCTCGCCGAGGTCCTCGCCGACGGGATGCTGCGCCCGATGACCGCCGCCCGGATGGTCGAGCCGCTCGCCGACGCCGCCGCCGCCGCGCACCGGCACGGCCTCGTCCTCGGCTGCGACCATCCCCAGCGCATCCGCATCAGCTCCGACGGGCGCGCCCAGCTCACCTTCGTGCTCGCTCGCCCCGACGTCACCCCCGCCGACGACGTGCGCGGTATCGGCGCCGTCCTCTACGCACTGCTCACCGGCAGGTGGGCGCTCTCGGGTGCCGACGCGGCGCGCGCGGGCATGGAGGTCGCGGAACGATGCCGGCCGACCGGCTCCGCGGCCGCCACACAGGGCAAGGACGCCGAGCTCACGGGACCGGTCGTCCCGCCCTCCGACGTGCGGCCCGGTGTGCCGGTGGAGCTCGACGCGGTCGCGGTCGGCGCACTGGCTCCCGACTCCGACGGCGACACCACGAGCCTCAAACGTGTCCGGACCGCAGCGGCCGTGCACCGGATGCTGTCCGAGGTCGTCAGCGAGGACGACAAGAACGCCCTCTTCCCGCCGGTGCACGACGGGCTGCCGCCCGCGCCCGGCGACGTCTGGCAGGACTCGTCGCGCGCCCGGCGCCCCCCGGACCCCGACCGCCGCCGCAAGCTGATGATCGGGCTCGTCGTCCTCGGGGTCGGGGTGCTCGTGGTGCTCGGCTACCTCGGGCTGGTGCTCGGGTCTGTCTTCGGCGACTCGTCCGGGGCCCCGAAGATCGTCGTCAGCGCGCCGACGGCGCCCGGCGGCGGGGTCGTGGCCGGTGCTGCGCCGCAACAGGCGCCACCCGCCGCGACCAGCGCCGTCGCCCCCGCGGGCGTCGAGGTCTTCGACACGACGTCCGACCCGGACAACGCCGGCCGCATTTCTCGTGTCATCGACGGGAACCCCACGACGAGCTGGCGGACCTACGAGTACCGGCAGCAGTTCCCCGCGCTCAAGCCCGGGGTCGGCGTCATGGTGTCCTTCGCGTCGGCAGTGCAGCTGTCGAGCCTGTCGATCGAGTCGCCGAGCAACGGCACGATCGTGGAGATCCGGTCGGCCACCAGCGCCGACGCGGACCTCGCCGACACCGTGCCGATCGCGCGGGCGACCCTGCAGTCCGGCGTCACCCAGGTCTCGCTGGCCCAGAGCCAGCCCGTCCAGCACCTGCTGGTCTGGATCACCAAGCTCGGCGGCGACGGCGACACCCACGTCACCGAGATCGACGAGATGACCTTCCAGCGCGCGGGCGTCTGACCGCTCGCGCCTGCGAACACCTCGGCCGAACCCGCTCGACGGCGGGCTCCGCCGACCTAGCGTGCCCGCGTGTCCGCCCCCGCCCTCGACGACGTGGCCCTCGTCGCGGCACACCGCGCGGGGGACCCGCAGGCCTTCGACGAGCTGGTGCGCCGCCACGGCGACCGGCTGTGGGCGGTCGCGTTGGGGGTGCTGCGGGATCGGGAGGAAGCCCGTGACGCGGTGCAGGAATCCCTGCTCACAGCTTTTCGTCGGCTTGACGGTTTTCGCGGCGAGGCCGCACTGAGCACCTGGTTGCACCGGATCCTCGTCAACGTCTGCCTCGACCGGCTCCGGCGCGCGCAACGGCGGCGGACCGTCCCCCTGCCCGAGCACGACGTCCCCGACGGACGCCCCGATCCCGGCCGCGCCGTCGCCACCCGCCTCGACGTGACCCAGGCGCTCGCGACGTTGCCCGTCGACCAACGGCTCGCGATCGAGCTCGTCGACGTGCTGGGCCACCCGGTCGCCGAGGCGGCGCGGATCCTCGACGTGCCCACGGGCACCGTGAAGAGCCGTTGCGCGCGGGGCCGGCTGCGGCTCGCGACCCTGCTCGGCCACCTGCGCGAGGAGTCCTGATGACCTGGTCCGCGCACCTGCGCCTCGCCGAGCTCGACGCCGGATCGTGCTGCGACGGCGACTGCTCCTGCGACCTGCTCGCGGCTGCCGGTACCGACCCGGACGCCGCACGGGTCCTCTCCGCCCTCTCCGCGGTGCGGTCCGAGCTCGGCGCCGTCGTCCGCGACCCGATGCCGGACGACGTCCGCACCGGCATCCTCGACGCCGTTGCCGCGCTGCGAGCCGAGGGCGCGGAACCGTACCCGGCGCCGGCCGATGTCCTGCGGCACTCCGGACGTACACCCGCGGCGCTACGGGCCCCCGGCACCCACCCGGTGGTTCCCGGATCGGCACAGCCCGCGGTGTACGAGCCTGCGGGGTCCGACCCGACGACGCTCCAGCCCGCAGCGTCCACGCCCGCAGCGCCCCAACCCGCGGTGTCCACCCCGGCAACGCCCCAACCCGCAGCGTCCACGCCCGCAGCGCCCCAACCCGCAGCGTCCACCCCGGCAACGCCCCAACCCGCAGCGTCCACCCCCGCAGCGCCCCAACCCGCAGCGTCCACCCCCGCAGCGCCCCAACCCGACGGTTCGCAGCCCGCCGCGGCCCAGCCCGCCGCGTCCCAGCTCGCGGTGTCCCAACCCGGTGTGCCCGAGCCCACCGAGTCGCAGCCCACCGAGTCGCAGCCCACCGAGTCGCAGCCCACCGAGTCGCAGCCCGCGGCCAGGCCCGGACCCGCGGTCCCCAACCCGACACCCGCGGGCCCCACGGCCCGCAACCCGGCAGCGGCCCAACCCGTCGGGCCCCAACCCATCGGGCCCCAACCCGCCGGGCCCCAACCCGCCGCGCCCGCGCCTGCCGCGCCCCCGCCCGTCGTGTCGCAACCTGTCGTGTCGCCAGCCGGGGTGCCCGGGCCCGTCGCGTCCGACTCGGCAGCGCCCCGACCCGGGCTGTCCGACCCGGCGCCAACCCGACCCGCGGTGTCCGACCCAGCAGCGCCCCCACCCGCTCTCTCCCCGTCGGCGGCCTCCCAGCCCGTGGAGGGCCCTTCCGGACGCCCAGTACGCGCGACGACGCGTCCGGGGACGGTGCGGGATCGCGGCGGCCCGGCTCCGTCCGCCCCCGGGAACACACCTCCTGCCGACGGCAGGCCGGACACTCCGGTCGCGCATCGCGACCCGCGGCCGGGACCCGGCTCGACGATCACGACCGGGGCAGCCGCGCCGCGCATGCCGGGCTCGACACGAGCGGCGCGGTTCCTCGGCGGCCGGGGGCGACGTCGTCGGGAAGCCCCCGACCGACCCGGAGGACGCCCGTCGCACCGCGTCCGGGCCGGGACGGGGGTCGCCGCGGTGGTGCTGGCCGTCGTCGGAGGAGTGCTGTGGTGGTCGCCGAGCGGGACGCCGCGGGATCCGGACACGCTCCGGGCGGCCGCGGCGCCCTCGGCCGTACCCGAGGGACCGTTGTCCGACCCCGCACGGCAGGCTGCATGCCTGGCCGCGGTGGGCGTCGCGACGCCCCCGGTGCGCGCACCCTCGGCGTCCACCGCGAGCACGCCACCGGCACCCGCGCTCGCGACGCGCCGGGTGCTGGTCGACGGGGCTCCCGGGGTCCTGCTGGTCCTGCCGACCGGGGAGCTCGGCCGGTTCCGGCTGCTCGTCGTCGATCCGGAGTGCGGTTCCGGCGGCGGGCACGTGCTGGCCGACCGGGTCGTCGCGCGGTGACCACCCCGACGTGACCGGGGCCTCCACGGGGAATGACCACTTCTAGACTCGCGTTGACTCAACCGGATGGCGGGCCGACCGGCTCGCCCCGACGTACGGGGAAGGGACTGCTGCGGTGAGCACCGACGACGTCCGGGAACTGATCATCATCGGGTCGGGCCCGGCCGGCTACACGGCTGCCGTCTACGCCGCGCGCGCCCAGCTCGCGCCGCTCGTGTTCGAGGGGTCCCAGTTCGGCGGCGCCCTCATGACGACGACCGAGGTGGAGAACTACCCGGGCTTCACCGACGGGATCATGGGCCCGGAGCTCATGGAGCAGATGCGCAACCAGGCCAAGCGTTTCGGCGCGGAGCTGCGCTCCGAGGACGTCGACTCCGTCGACCTCACCGGCCCCGTCAAGAGCGTCACCGCTCACGGCGAGACCTACCGGGCCCGCGCCGTCATCCTCGCGATGGGTGCCGCTGCGCGCTACCTGGGCGTCCCCGGCGAGCAGGAGCTCCTCGGCCGCGGCGTCTCGGCCTGTGCCACGTGTGACGGGTTCTTCTTCCGCGAGCAGGACATCGCCGTCATCGGCGGCGGCGACTCCGCGATGGAGGAGGCCACCTTCCTCACCCGATTCGCCCGCTCGGTGACGATCGTGCACCGCCGGGAGGAGTTCCGGGCCTCGCGCATCATGCTCGAGCGCGCCCAGAACGACCCGAAGATCAAGTGGCGCACCAACGCCGAGGTCGTCCGCGTCGACGGCGACGGGTCGGTGGCGCACCTGCGCCTGCGCGACACCGTGACCGGCGAGGAGTCGACGCTCGACGTGACGGGGATGTTCGTCGCGATCGGACACGACCCGCGCAGCGAGCTGGTCCGTGATGTCCTCGACGTGGACGACGACGGGTACGTGAGGGTCGACTCCCCGTCGACGCGCACCGCCGTCGAGGGTGTCTTCGCATGTGGTGACCTCGTCGACCACACCTACCGGCAGGCGATCACGGCGGCGGGCTCGGGCTGTTCCGCGGCGATCGACGCCGAGCGCTGGCTCGCCGAGGCGCCGATCCCGGCCGAGCTGGCGGGCGGCGGCTACGGCACCGCGGCTCCCGAGGCAGCGGCTGCCGCGCACTGACGCGGCACTGACGCGGCACTGACGCGGCACTGACGCGGCACTGACGCGGGCGCCGCTCCCGACCGACAGACCACCTCCGTCGACCATCTCGTGAAGGGCAGAAACACGATGGGCAACAACACCGTGGACGTCACCGACGCCTCGTTCGAGGCGGACGTCCTGAAGAGCGACAAGACGGTCCTCGTGGACTTCTGGGCCACCTGGTGCGGTCCGTGCAAGATGGTCGCCCCGGTTCTCGACGAGATCGCCGGCGAGCACTCCGACAAGCTGACGGTCGCGAAGCTCGACATCGACGTCAACTCGAAGACCGCCGCGGCCTATCAGGTCATGTCGATCCCGACCATGATCCTCTTCAAGGACGGCAAGCCGGTGAAGACGATCGTCGGCGCCCGGCCCAAGGCCGCGCTGCTGTCCGATCTGGCCGATTACATCGGCTGAGGTTCGCGCCACTGTCGACCGAGTCCGGCCGGCCCGCATCGGTGGGCCGGCCGGACTCGTGCGTTGCGCCAGGTGGACGATGGTTGCCCCCACAGGTCACGAGTGGGACACGCCCGTTCACGCCCCGCTGTCCCTCGGTAGGGGTACCGCAGGGCACAATGGGCGCCGTCCGCACGCCGCCGGCGGCGGGGTCTGACGACGATCGAGCGAGGGTGCATGCAGCTGCTCCGCCGCGGAGACAGTGGTCCGGCGGTCGCCGAGATCCGGGGGATGCTGGCCCGCTACGGGCTTCCCGCCGGGCAGCAGGCGCCCCCCGGCGGTCCCGCGGAGCAGCTGTTCGACGAGCACGTCGAGCAGGCGGTACGCGCCTTCCAGCAGCGCCGCGGCCTCATCACCGACGGTGTCGTGGGGCCCGCCACCTACCGCGCGCTGCGCGAGGCCGGCTGGAAGCTCGGCGACCGCATGCTCGCACTCCTCATCTCCGCCCCGATGAGTGGCGACGATGTCGTCACGTTGCAGGAGCGTCTCCTCGAGCTGGGGTACGACGTCGGACGTCCCGGCGGTGTCTTCGACGACCAGACCGAGCGCGGCCTCAAGGGCTTCCAGCGCGACTACGGGCTCGTGCCCGACGGCGTGTGCGGGCCGCAGACGTTGCGCGCCCTGCGCCAGCTGGGCCGCAAGGTCACCGGCGGACGTCCGGGGCTGCTGCGTGAGCAGGAGCTGCTGCGCAGGGCCGGCCCTCGGATGCGCGGCAAACGCATCGTCGTCGACCCGGGTCACGGCGGGCCGGACACCGGTGTCGTCGTCAGCGGGGTCAACGAGGCCGACCTGATGTGGGACCTGGCCCGGCGGCTGGTGGGCCGGATGGCGGCGACGGGCATGGAGGCGATGCTCACGCGTCGCGAGGACACCTGCCCACCCGAGGCGGAGCGGGCCGCGTTCGCCAACAGCGCCAACGCCGATCTCGTGCTCTCCCTGCACACGGACGCGAACCGCAGCATGCACGCCCAGGGGCTCGCGACCTTCCATTTCGGCAGCGGGTCCGGGCCGACGTCGACCGTGGGGGAGGCCCTTGCCGGGCTGATCCAGCGCGAGCTGCTGAGCCGGACGTCGATGCTCGACTGCGGCAGCCAGGGACGGACGTGGGAGCTGCTGCGCCTCACGCGGATGCCGACGGTGCGCGTCGAGGTCGGCTACCTGTCCAACCTGGGCGACCGGCGCAAGCTCCTGCGGCCCGAGTTCCGCGACGTCGTCGCCGAGGGCATCCTCGTCGCGGTGAAGCGGCTCTACCTGTTGGGCCAGGACGACCAGCCGACCGGCACGTTCACCTTCTCCGACGTGCTGGCCCGCGAGATCGGCCGCAACGAGGCCAAGGCGATCTGAGCCGCCCAGGCGGCAGGCCGGCAGCGGGCCCGTCGGCGGTGCCCGGTGTCTAGCGCGCCGGGACGATCTGCTCGACCGGCGGCGCGGACTGCAGCGGGATCGTGACGCTGCCGAGGATCTGCTCGAGGGCGGCCTCGACGTCCTCCTTCCACTCCATCGCCGCGCGCAGCTCCATACGCAGCCGCGGCCACCGCGGGTGGGGACGGATCGTCTTGAAGCCGACGCCCCGCAGGAACTCCGCAGGGATGACGCAGCTCGGCTCGGTGCCGGGCCGGGCGTCGCCGAACACCTCGACGGCCTTGACCCCGCGCCGCGTCAGGTCCTTGACGACGGCCTGCGCCAACATCCGGCCGAGACCCTCGCCCGCGAACTCGGGTAGCACCTGCATGGTCGTGAGCAGGACGGCGTCGGCGCTGACCGGGCCCGTGGGCATCTCGGCCGCGCGGGGGACCGCCGACGGCGGCGCGTACATCACGTAGCCCGCGGGCGCGCCCTTGACGTGGACGATCTTGCCGCAGCTGCCCCATTCGAGCAGGACGCCGGACACCCAGGCCTCCTTCTCGAACTCCGTCGAGCCGAAGTCACGGGCCTGCTTGCCCAGGTGATCCGAGAGCTCCCAGAAGACGCACGTACGGCAGCGCTTGGGAAGCTCGTGCAGATTGTCCAGAGTGATGCTGGCGACGTGCCAGGACAAGTCAACCTCCGGCAGCAGGAGACGAGCGCATGGTGTGCGTCCGGACAGGCCGGGCGCTCCCGAGCTTAGATCGATCCAGTCGGTATCGACAGGGAATGTGCTGCGACCGGACCCCCAGCCTCGCCGAAGGGCAGGGCGTTCCCCCGTCCTGGTTACACTCGGCCGGTCCGATCGTGTTCCGACCCGCCTCCGGGAGGACCCAGGTGCTCGTCCCGTCCGCCGTTCCTGATCCGCGCGACCTCGGGACCGCCGCAGCAGCGGCAGCACCGACCGGTCGTTTCGCGGCACGGACCGCGGGCATGACGGCATCGGAGATCCGGGCCCTGTTCGCGGTCGCGAGCCGGCCGGAGGTCGTCTCGCTCGCCGGCGGGATGCCCAACCTCGCCGCGCTCCCGTTGGACGCCTTGGCCTCCGAGGTCGGCGAGCTCGTCGCGGCCGAGGGACAGACCGCGCTGCAGTACGGCTCGGCGCAGGGCACTCCCGCGCTGCGCGAGCAGATCTGCGAGGTCATGCGCCTCGAGGGCATCAACGCCGACCCGTCCGACGTCGTCGTCACCGTCGGTTCCCAGATGGCGCTCGACCTGATCACCCGGATCTACTGCGACCCGGGCGACGTGGTGCTGGCCGAGGGCCCGTCGTACGTGGGTGCGCTCGGCTCGTTCGCGGCCTACCAGGCGCGCGTCGTCCACATCGAGATGGACGCGCACGGACTCGTGCCCTCGCTCCTGCGGAGTGCGCTCGAATCCCTTGCGCGGCAAGGGATCACACCCAAGTTCCTGTACACGATCCCGAACTTCCACAACCCTGCGGGCGTCACGCTCGCCGTGGAGCGGCGCCCGGAGATCCTGGAGATCTGCGCCTCGTACGGGGTCGCCGTCGTCGAGGACAACCCCTACGGGCTGCTCGGTTTCTCCGGGACGATCTACCCGGCGCTGCGGTCGCTGGACCGCAACGTGGTGTACCTCGGGTCGTTCTCGAAGACCTTCGCCTCGGGTCTGCGGGTCGGCTGGGCGCTCGTGCCGCCGGCGGTGCGGGACCGGCTGGTCCTCGCCGCGGAGTCCGCCACCCTGTGCCCCCCGACGTTCAACCAGATGATCGTCAGCCGCTACCTGCAGACGCAGGACTGGCAGAGCCAGATCAAGACGTTCACCGAGGCCTACCGGGAGCGGCGCGACGCCATGCTCTCCGCCCTCGAGACGTACCTGCCCCCGGGCTGCAGTTGGAACGTGCCCGACGGCGGGTTCTACGTCTGGCTCACCGTGCCCGAGGGGGTGGACACGAAGGCGATGCTCCCGCGCGCCGTCACCGCCCGGGTTGCGTACGCGTCCGGGACCGGCTTCTACGCCGACGGCTACGGCAGCCGCCAGCTCCGGCTCTCGTTCTGCTACCCGACGCCCGAGCGCATCACCGAGGGTGTCCGGCGGCTGGCGGGCGTGCTGACCGCCGAGCTCGACGTCATGAGAACCTTCGGCGTACCGACCCGGGCCGCGAGCCTGAAGCCGGGACCGGGTGCACCGTCGCCCGACACCGCCTGAGGTTGTTTCACGTGAAACGTCGGCGCTCGCGCCCGACGATCGAGGAGCTGTCGTGACGGACCGGATCGTTGCCGTACTGGCCGGCGGGCTCTCGCACGAACGAGAAGTCTCGCTGCGGTCCGGCCGTCGCGTCGCGGGCTCACTGCGTGCCGCGGGGGCGACGGTCTTCGAATGGGACGTCGACTCCTCCCTCGTCGAGCGTCTGCGCGTCGAGCGGCCCGACGCGGTCGTCATCGCACTGCACGGCGGGGAAGGGGAGAACGGCGCGATCCAGGCGGTCCTCGAACTGCTCGGCGTCCCGTTCGTCGGTTCTCGCGCCCCCGCGTGCCGACGCGTCTGGGACAAGCCGACTGCCAAGTCGGAGCTCCGCCGCGCCGGCCTCGACACTCCCGACTGGGTCGCGCTGCCACACGCCACCTTCCGCGAGCTCGGAGCACGCAGCGTGCTCGACGCGATGGTCGACAAGCTCGGGCTGCCGCTCATGCTCAAGCCCGACCAGGGCGGCTCCGCACTCGGGGCACAGGTCGTCACGACGGTGGAAGACCTGCCCTCGGTGATGGTCAGCTGCCTGGCCTACAGCGACACCGTCCTCGCCGAGCGATTCATCGACGGCACCGAGGTCGCCGTCGCGGTCGTCGAGACCGACGGGGAGCCTCAGGTGCTCCCGCCGGTCGAGGTCGAGCCGCTGGGCGGTGTCTACGACTACACCGCTCGCTACACGCCGGGCAGCACCGACTTCCACTGCCCTGCGCGGCTGGCTCCCGACGTCCTCGCCCGGGTTCAGGACGCAGCCCTGGCCGCGCACCGCCTCCTCGGGCTCCGCGACCTGTCCCGCATGGATGCCGTCGTCGACGCCGACGGGAACGTCCAGATCCTCGAGCTGAACGTGTCGCCCGGCCTGACCGACACCTCGCTCCTCCCGATCGCAGCCGCCGCGGCCGACCTCGATCTCGGCGACCTCTTCGCCGCCCTGGTCGACGTCGCCGTCGCCCGCGCCTGATCCCGCGTACTCGGCAAACCCGGCGGGCCTGCGTCCGGGCAAAGCCGGCTGTGGGGGAGAAGGGGTCGCACGAACTGTCGACGCTACGACCGCGCGGCCCGCGGGACTACCGTGGCGAACGAGACCGTCGGGGCCATCTGTGCCTGGCGGCGGGTGCAGATCCATGCGGAGTCGGGGCGCTGCGCCACTCGACCGACGCCGACCTGCACGACGTCCGTCCGGACGTCGTGCTTCCCCCTCGCCGACGACCGGGTCGTCGACGGGTCCGCTGCGCGTGCGGAGATTTCCGCGGTCGCGGGCGGACCACGAGGACGACAGGGCCGCCCCCGCGCCCGTCCCGTGCCAGTCCGCTCTTGGCCGCCGCCGGCGGGTACGGACGCGCCGAGGCCGTCGCGGACCGGAGCCGGCCGATCGCGGCGGCGCTCGGCACCCTGGTCGAGGTCGCCGTCGCTCGCTCTTGGTCCCACGTGGCCGAGGCACCTGCTCAGCTTCCGGATCGCTTGTAGGCACCCGCGGCGCGGTCGTCATCCGCAGCGGCTCGGGGGACGTGTTCGACGAGTGCCCCCGACGGTCGGCTTGACGACGAGGTCGGTCGCAGCGAACCGTCGACGAACGCGGCACTGCGGCTGGCGCATGCAGGTCCGAGGAGGCGATGACGACGTGCGGACCTAGCGCGCTGGGGGACCCGAGGCGAAAGAGCGACTGAGCCGCCTCCGAGGCCAGGAACGCCACGTTTGTGTTTCACGTGAAACGCAGACCGACGTCAACGTTCCTGGCCCCAGAATGCCCCTCCTCACGACGGGGCCCGCGGCGATGCGGCCTTTGCGCGCCGGGGGGCCCGAGACGAAACGAGCGACTGAGCTGCGTCCGAGGCCAGGAGCGCCACGCCTCTGTTTCACGTGAAACGCGGCGGACCGACATCGACGTTGCTGGCCCCACAATGCCCCGCCTCAGGGTGCAGTGCGCTCTGCGCCGGCTGCCGGCACGGCGCGCGGCGGCAGGACCGCCTATCCGCACCGGGCTCCGCGACCGAGAAGCGCGGCTCCGTGTCTGCCGCCGTCGCTCGACCGTCTGCCGGGCGACGCCGTCGACAACGGCCACGGCGTTCGCCCCCAGCCGTCGAGTGCCGAGACCCACCACAGTGACGCGCCGATGCTCGTCCACCCGAACCAGGCGACGCGGTCTGGAAGTGCGGCGAGCGCCTTCTCACGGAGGCGACCGGCTGCGGTGTTTCACGTGAAACGGCGCGGCGTCGAGCAGCGGGTGCCCATTTCGCCACTGACACCGACGAGACCGCCTCGCGGGCCGGCCGCACGATGCCCATCTCCACGGCACGGCGACGACAAGCCGCGCCTGCAGCGAGCGCGTCGAGAGGGAAGGACGTCGGGAGTTCGAACTCCGAAACTCGTCCTCGTCGGCTACGTCGCCCCGCGAGAACACAAGTCTCTGCTCCTGCAGTCGAGTATCCCGTGCCGGCCGGCCTCACTGGTGAGTTCCGCCATCCTCGCCTCGTGCCCACGCTTCACGGCCGACCGGACATCACGTCGAGAAGCCACCCACCAACAGGCACCCCGTGTTTCACGTGAAACCGAGGCCGCCTCACACGCGGTTCGGCGGGCACTACCGAATCGGCGATGGGCTGGCCGGTCTCAACACGCCAGACCCGTCCGCAGCCAACAACGACGACCTCGGCCTCCGATCTGCTGTAGCCGTACTCCACGAAACGCGCTGCGCCAGGCTTCTCGAGTGCAGGAACGGCACTTTCCCGCAGCCCAGTTGCGGGAAGGTGCCGTTCCTGCAAAAGGGTGTCAGCGTGGCGGACCCCGGCGGAGCGCCGTCGGGGACGGCGAGGCCGCGCCTGAAGCGAGCGCGTCAAGAGGCACCGCTCCACGCTCCCCGCCCCGACCCGCCGCCGGGAATGCACCTCGAGGAGAGCGCGGCGACGTCGTCGGCAGCGGCCGTCGCCGCCCGCTGTCCAGGTCAGCATCGGCCCCGTGGTGGAGCCGGCAGGGGGCACCCGACCCATGCGCTGCCCCGGGTCACACCCCCAGGAACGGCGGACGGGAGCAGCGCGTCGCGCTGTCACCACTCCGGTCTCCACCCCGGACGCTGAGGCCCGTCCGGCGACCCGGTCGACTGCTGGGCAGGCACAGGCGTCGATCCCGCATCAGCTGCCGAACAACCCGGTCGTGTGGCCGCACGGTCGAGAGAGCCGCCCTTCGGCGGGCACAGGCGGCGATCACAGGCGAAGTCTCCGGTGGGCTGGTCCGCCTCGGTGGCGCGCCGTACCTCGACTGCACCGGTCATGTGGACCGGAAGCTCTTGAGCCGGCCGGACCCGACGATGGACGAGATCGCCGCCAACTCCACCGAGCGTCGGACCTCCTCTCGGCTGCGGCGCGGCGAGGCCACGTTCGCCAACGGCCCCACGGTCCGTCCGGTGGGCCGCCCGCACGGACCGGCCGGGCGCCATCTCGCTGGAGGGCGTCTTCACTCCCGCTCCTCGACCGCGGCGAGGACAGGGGCCGTAGTCCCGGCCGAGGTCGATCAGATAGACGGACGTTTGATCGACCTGCCCCGCGGCATACCGATTCGCCGAAGAGCCCACACACGGGTGGAACGTGGCCGTTGCTCGCCTCAGGCTCCGGCGCCGAGGCGCCTATCTGTTCGGTACCGCACAGACCATCTCGATCCCCGTGATAATCCGACAGTACGACGGCGATCTTCCGGAGTCCTGGGATGGCCCTTCGCCGACCCGGATCCGGTCACGTCAGCGCGCGTCGCCGGGGTTCATGAGATCGGCGATGCGCTCGAGATCCTCGACCGAGCCGAACTCGACGACGATGCGGCCCTTCCGCTGTCCCAGCTCGACACGGACCCGGGTGTCGAAGCGATCGGCCAGACGCTCGGCGAGACGCTCGGCGCCGGGCGCGTGGATCGTCTTTCGCTTCTTCCGCACGGGCGCGGGCGTCTCGTTGCGAGCGAGGACGACCGCCTCCTCGGTCGCGCGCACCGACATGCCCTCGGCGACGATCCGTGCGGCGAGCTCTTCCTGACGATCGGGGTCGTCGAGCCCGAGGAGCGCGCGGGCGTGCCCGGCGGTCAGGACACCGGCAGCGACGCGACGCTGGACGGCGACGGGCAGCCGCAACAGCCGGATCATGTTGGTGACGACGGGCCGGCTACGGCCGATCCGGTCGGCCAGCTCGCTGTGCGTCACGCCGAACTCGGCGAGCAGCTGCTCGTAGGCGGCGGCCTCCTCGAGTGGGTTGAGCTGCACGCGGTGGATGTTCTCCAGCAGCGCGTCGCGCAGAAGCGCATCGTCGGCCGTGGAACGCACGATCGCAGGGATGCGGTCGAGTCCGGCCCGCTGGGAGGCGCGCCAGCGCCGCTCGCCCATGATGAGCTGGAACCGGCCGGGCCCGGTCTCCCGCACGACGACCGGCTGCAGCAGCCCGAACTCGCGGATCGAGTGCTCGAGCTCGGCGAGGGCCTCGTCGTCGAACGCGGTCCGTGGCTGCTTGGGGTTGGGCTCGATGGCATCGACGTCGACCTCGCGGTACGTCGCGCCGGCGACGGGCATCGGCTCGTCGACCGGGGGCGCCGGGGGACGGGAGCTCCACGAGGTCGGCACGTTCGCCGCGGTCGGCGTCCCAGGCTCGGCCGGGGCCGGGGGGCCGGTCGGGATCAGCGCGGCGAGCCCACGCCCCAGTCCACCCTTGCGCTCGGCCATCGTCTACCGCCCGTTCGTCTCTGCGCCTGCCGTGCCGCCCGGACCCATCTGCGCACCCCGCAACGCGATCTCGCGTGCCGCGTCGACGTAGGACATCGAGCCGCGCGAGCCGGGGTCGTAGGCGAGGACGGTCTGGCTGTAGCCCGGCGCCTCGGAGACCTTCACGCTGCGGGGGATGACGGTCCGCAGCGCGACGTTGCCGAAGTGCTGGCGGACCTCCGACGTGACCTGGTCGGCGAGCTTCGTGCGCCCGTCGTACATCGTCAGCAGGATCGTCGAGACGTGCAGTCGCGGGTTGAGGTGCGACCGGACGAGGTCGATGTTGCTGAGCAGCTGCCCGAGGCCCTCCAGCGCGTAGTACTCACACTGGATCGGGATGAGCACCTCCTCCGCGGCCACCAGCGCGTTGACGGTCAGCAACCCCAGGGACGGCGGGCAGTCGATGAACACGTAGTCGACGCGCAGCTCGTCGAGCACCTCCGGGCTCAGCGCCTGCTTGAGCCGCTGCTCCCGCGCCACCATGCTGACGAGTTCGATCTCCGCGCCGGCCAGGTCGATCGTCGCCGGTACGCACAGCAGATCCGGCGACGCGGTGCTCGGGGCCGCCGCTTCCAGGAGGGAGATCTCCCCGAGCAGCGCCTCGTAGACCGAGGGCGTCCCCGCACGGTGCTCGACCCCGAGCGCCGTGCTCGCGTTGCCCTGCGGGTCGAGATCGACGACGAGCACGCGGACGCCGTGCAGCGCAAGGGCTGCGGCGAGGTTCACCGTGCTCGTCGTCTTGCCGACGCCGCCCTTCTGGTTCGCGACGGTCAGCACCCGGCGGTGTGCGGGTCGGGGCATCGAGTACCGGTCCGGGTGACGCATGCGTGCCGCGCGCTCGGCCTCCTCGGCGATCGGGGTCCAGTTCGGACTCGGCGCCGGACCGCCCGATGTTCTACGTGAAACGTCGGCCTCGGTCACGATCGCTGCTCCCTCCTCCGGCTCGAACGAGCCGCCCGCTGCCGGTCGACCCGTTCGACGAGCACGACCGTGCTCGGCACCTCGACGAGCCCTGCGCCGCAGGTCACGACGCGCGGCTCACCACCACCGGCCTTGCGGACGGCGACCACGTCGCGAGCGACCTCGCGTTCGGCCGAGGCGCCCTTGACGGCCACCAGCCTGCCACCTGTGCGCAGCAGCGGTAACGCCCATCCGGCGAGTCGGGCGAGCGGGGCCACGGCGCGGGCGGTCACCACGTCAGCACCTCCCCATCGCCGGCGGACGTCCGTCTCCTCGGCCCGTCCACGTTCCACCTCGATCGGCAGGCCCAGGTCGTCGAGGACCTCGTTGAGCCAGTCGACCCGCCTCGCGAGCGGCTCGACCAGGACGATCCGCAGGTCGGGCCGCGCCAGTGCCAACGGTATCCCGGGCAGGCCCGCTCCCGAACCCAGGTCGACCAGTCGGGACCCTTCCGGGATGGTTTCGTTCACGACCGCACAGTTGAGGATGTGCCGGTCCCACAGCCGACCCGTCTCACGCGGACCGATGAGGCCGCGATCGACGCCCGACGTCGCCAGGTGCTCCGCATAGCGAACCGCCGCCGGCAGCCGTTCGCCGAAGATCTCGGCGGCCACCGACGGCGGGGACGCGACGGGGGAAGCGGACTCAGCCTCCACTGCGGAAGATGACGACCTGACGGCGGGGCTCCTCGCCCTCGCTCTCGCTGTTGACGCCCTTGATCCGGGAGACGGCGTCGTGGACGACCTTGCGCTCGAACGGGGTCATGGGCCGCAGCTTGGCGGGCTGCCCGGAGTCGAGGACCTCCTTGGCGGTCCGGGTGCCCAGCTCCGTCAACTCGTCGCGACGCCCTTGGCGCCATTGCGCGATGTCGAGCATGAGCCGGCTGCGGTTGCCGGAGGCCTGCTGCACAGCGAGCCGGGTGAGCTCCTGCAACGACTCGAGGACCGCGCCCCGGTCGCCGACGAGCTTGTCCAGGTCCTCGCCGCCGTCGATGCTGACGATGGCGCGGCCGGCCTCGACGTCGAGGTCGATGTCGCCGTCGTAGTCGAGCAGGTCGAGCAGGCGCTCGAGATAGTCGCCCGCGATGTCGCCCTCGCGGATCAGCTGTTCCTCGGCCGACGCGGGCTTCGGGGCGGTGTCGGCAGAACCGTCCTCGGCGGTCTTCGGCACGGTGGGTCTCCCTTCCTGACGTCCGGGCGGCCCGGGACCGCAGCGGGGGAGCTGCGGCCGGACCTCCGGCGCCGGACCCCGACGGGCCCGGCCGTGGCTTCGGTCAGCGGCGCTTTCGGCCCTTGCGGGCCGCGGAGGGCCGTGAGCCTCCGCCTGTGGTGCGGCCGTTGCGCGCGTTGGGCGAGCCGTTGTTGGCCCCGCGCTGCTGGCCCGACGCCGACGGCTTCACCGGCTTCGCGCCCGGCTTCTTGGCCGGGGGAGCATCGGCGGGCGCCGCATCGGCGGAGTCCTTGGTGAGGTTCACCTCGTCCGAGCCGGCCTCGTCCTCGTCGGCGGCCTTCGACCCGTTGCGGACCGGCTTCTGGCCCGGCTTGGGCGCCAGGGCCTGCCGCGTGGCCGTGGCCTTGTCCTTCTTCGCGGCTTCCTCGGCGTCGATCTTCTTGTAGACGATGCGCTGCTGGGCGAGCGTCCAGAGGTTGTTCGACACCCAGTAGAAGAGAATGGCCAACGGCAGGAACGGCGCACCGACGACGACGCCGATGGGAAAGACGTACAGCATCAGCTTGTTCATGATCGCCGACTGCGGGTTCGCCGCCTGCACCTCGGTCTGGCGGGCCACCGAGTGCCGGGCGGTGATGTGCGTGAACACACCCGCCATGATCATCAGCGGGATCATGACGACGAGCATCTGCCCGACCGTCGTGCCGAGGCTCTCCAGGCTGGGTGCGCCCTGCAGCGGGACGATCGAGGCGCCGAGCTTGGCACCGAACAGGTCCGCGTCGACGAAGGACCGGACGTCCTCGGCGTTGAAGATGTAGTTCTCGGTCTTGCCCGGCTTGAACTCACGCAGGACGTGGAACAGGCCGATGAAGACCGGGACCTGGATCAGGACGGGGAGGCAGCCGCCGACAGGGTTGACACCCTGCTCGCTCTGCAGGCGCTGCATCTCCTGCGTCATCTTCTGCTTGTCGTTCGCGTACTTCTTCCGGAGCTTCTGGATCTCCGGCTGGAACTCCTGCATCTTGCGCATCGACCGCACCTGGCCGACGAACGGCTTGTACAGGATCGCGCGCAGCGTGAAGACCAGGAAGACGACCGCCAGCGCCCACGCCACCCCGCTCGTCGGCGAGAACACGAAGCCGAAAGCCTTGTGCCAGAACCACAGGATGGCCGAGACCGGGTAGTAGATGAAGTTCAGCACCGGACTTGCTCCTCGTGGTTCTCACCGTCGTCGGCGCCGTGACGGGCGTCCGCGTCCTCGGCCGGGCGTCGGTCGTCGTCGTGGCGTGGGGGCCGGCGCGGTGGCACCGGGTCCAGTCCGCCAGGGTGCCACGGTCCGCAGCGGAGAAGCCGACGAACCGTCAGAAAACTCCCACGCATCACACCGTGGACCTGCAACGCCTCCACCGCGTAGGCACTGCACGTGGGATGGAAGCGGCACACCGGGGGGAAGGCCGGCGAGATCCACTTCTGGTAGAAGCGCAGGACTGCGATCAGTGCGCGAGCGATCGGCGACGGCCGCGCGTCGGGAACCGTCGCGTCGTCCGGCGTCTCGTCCGGAGAGTGGCTGTGCTCGCTCACCGGCGGGCCGCCGGTTCGGCCAGCCGACGGACCGCGGTGCGCAGGGCGCCGTCGAGATCGGCCGCCAGCTCCGCCGACGACGCGGTCGCCGATGCGGGCAGGGCCCGGACAACGAGCCGTGCGCCGGCGGGCAGCGCGCCGAGCCGCGGGGCCACGACATGGCGAAGCCGCCGGCTCACCCGGTGGCGGACCACCGCGTTGCCGACGGCCTTGCTGACGACGAAACCGGCGCGGGGCGCGTCGGAACCCGACACGTCGAGGTGGACGACCAGCCGCGAGCGACCGCTACGACGGCCGTGCCGCATCGTCGTCGTGAACTCGTCCCGACGGGTGAGCCGGGCCCCGGCCGGCAACACTCCGCAGCCTGATCAGGCCGAGAGCTTGTCGCGCCCCTTGCTGCGGCGCGCAGCGAGGATGGCGCGACCGGCGCGAGTGCGCATACGCAGCCGGAAACCGTGCTTGCGCGCCCGACGGCGGTTGTTCGGCTGGAAGGTGCGCTTGCCCTTGCTCACTTGTCGGCTCTCCTGCTCGACGTCGCCGGAGTCCCGGGCCGTCGTGTCGCTATGGACGTCTGATCGGGTGGTGCGGTCGTGCTGGTTCGCTGGTGGGCCGCCGAGCGGACTGATCCGCCCCGCAGCCTCGCGACCGTGCGACGGCACGCAGAACGTGCCGATCCTCGGACGCGGTTCCGTCAAGCGTACGCAGCGGCCGAAGAGGGGGTCAAACCGCCCCCGACGGCCCGTCGCGAGGACGCGCGCAAGCCGACACGCCGGGCCGACCGGGTAGGTCCCGCGGCCACCTTGTGGCGGCGGCCCGGAGATTGTTACTTTCCCCCTTCACAGTTCGATCCGGGGGGATCGGGAACACCCGCTCCGACACACCGACGTGGGCCCGCCAGGCGCCCACCGATGGCCCCTGCGTACCGTCTTACGCACATGTGTGGATAACTCTGGGGATCGACTGCGGGGATCCACGGGTCCCGGAGTGCGACATCCGGCGACGACCGTCGCGCCCATGCATGGAGAGGCCGGCACGGGCAGGAACTGCAGAGGGGGCGGGGACCGGTGACCGACCAACCAGGGGATCTGGGAGCGGTCTGGAACCGGGTCATCGGCGATCTCTCGGGGTCCTCCGGCGACGGGGACACGCCGCCGCTCTCCGCTCAGCAGCGGGCGTTCCTCCGGCTGACGCGACCGCTCGGGCTCCTCGACGGCACCGCGCTGCTCGCCGCGCCGAGCGAGTTCGCGAAGGACGCGATCGAGCGAATCCTCCGCAAGCCGATCAGCGACGCCCTCGGTCGCCATCTCGGCGTCCAGGTCAACCTCGCCGTCGTCGTCGACGCGTCCGCCGCGTCCGGGGGCACCGAGGTTCCCGACCCGCCCGATCCCCGCGCCGCTGCGCGGGTCGCTCCCGCCGAGCGGTCCGCCGGCCCGTCGGGCCTCGCCGCGTCGGTCGACGTGGTCGGCGATGCGGAGCCGCTGTCCGCCAACGGCTCACACTCGGATCTCGGATCGCTGGGCGAGGCCGCGCCGATCGACGACAGTGCCGGCCGGTTCCGGTCCGGACCCGCTGCCGCCCAGGCGGATCTCCTTCCGCCGCCGGCCTCCGGGATTCCGGGGCCCGACTCGCGCCCCGGCCAGGACGGCTGGCCCACCTATTCCGCGCCGGCGCCGGATGCCCCGCCTGCCGCGCGCTCGCGCTCGATGCTCAACGAGAAGTACACCTTCGACACCTTCGTCATCGGGGCGTCGAACAGGTTCAGCCACGCCGCGGCGGTCGCCGTGGCGGAGGCACCCGCCCGCGCCTACAACCCCTTGTTCATCTGGGGCGAGTCCGGACTGGGCAAGACGCACCTGCTGCATGCCGTCGGGCACTACGCACAGCGGCTCTTCCCGGGCATGCGGGTGCGCTACGTCAGCACCGAGGAGTTCACCAACGACTTCATCAACAGCCTGCGCGACGACCGGAAGGTGGCGTTCCAACGTCGCTACCGCGACGTCGACGTGCTGCTGGTGGACGACGTGCAGTTCTTGGAGGGCAAGGAAGGCACCCAGGAGGAGTTCTTCCACACCTTCAACACCCTCCACAACTCCAACAAGCAGATCGTCGTCTCCTCCGACCGGCCGCCGAAGCGCCTCGAGACCCTCGAGGACCGCATGCGCACCCGGTTCGAGTGGGGCCTGATTACCGACATCCAGCCGCCGGAGCTGGAGACGCGCATCGCCATTCTGCGCAAGAAGGCCGCGCAGGACCGCCTCGCCGTCCCCGGCGACGTCCTCGAGTTCATCGCGGCCCGCATCGAGCGCAACATCCGCGAGCTCGAGGGCGCGCTGATCCGGGTGACGGCGTTCGCGTCGCTCAACCGGCAGCCCGTCGACACCCAGCTCGCCGAGATCGTGTTGCGCGACCTCATCCCCGACTCCGCGGCGTCGGAGATCACCGCGCCGACGATCATGGCCGTCACGGCCGAGTTCTTCGACGTGACGATGGACGAGCTGTGCGGTCCCGGGAAGACCAAGGCGCTCGCGCAGGCCCGGCAGATCGCGATGTACCTGTGTCGCGAGCTGACCGATCTGTCCTTGCCGCGCATCGGCCAGACCTTCGGCGGCCGCGACCACACGACCGTCATGCACGCGGACAAGAAGATCCGCAACGAGATCTCGCTGCGGCGCAAGACGTTCGAACAGGTTCAGGAGCTCACCGCCCGTATCAAGCAGCGCGCCCGGCACTGACCGCGTCCGGAGCACGGAGCTCCGTCGAGGAGCCGTGGTGCCGCACCGGGATGCGCCCCGGACTCGCGCGGCGCACCTCTTCTCCTGGCGCGCCGCCGTCACGAGACGCGTCCTCCATGACGGCGGACGCACGAGCGCGCGCGGGGCGAGCCGGCGCGTGGACCGTGGGGACGTGGACCGTGGGGACGCCGCCCAGGGGCCGACCGGGTGCACGTCACACCTTCCGGTGGTACCGACCGCCGATGCGTGTCGCTCGCCGATGAACCGTTCGGCGTCAGCTAGGTCACGTTCGGCGCAGGCGAAGATCGCGCAGGGGTGGCGGCCGCATCCTCCGCCGTCACGCTCCGTTGACAGTGGTGTGCCGCGCGGGACAAGAGTGGGTTTCGCGCCACTCCCCGCCCCCGCCGCGACCGCGCCGACCGGTCGCGCTGCGTCGGCGCATGGCCTGCTTTTCACCCACATCTGGGGACAACTCTGTGGATTGACGCCCGGGGGGCGGTGGATCGTTGCCGTCGGATCCGTGGACAACCCGCTCGCGGGGCGGGGACGGATCCGGGACAGCGGGGGCGGATCCGGGGTTGTCCACGGCCGGCCGGATCCGTTCACCGGCCGTCCCCGGACGCCGTCCCCACGACGCCGCGCCGTCGGACCTGCGACGACGCGCTCCATCCACACCATCCACAGGCCCTACTCCTACTGCTGGATCTCTCTTCTTCGAAGAACACGAAGAGAAGAGGTGGGTGGACAACCGCGACGCGGTCGCCTCCACGGAGCGCCACCGGGGGACGCACGGCCCGGCGTGACACCCGGGCCGATGAGGCTCTACGGTGGTCCGACCGTCCTGGTCGTCCCCGGCTCTCGTCCGCGCTTCGGTTCTGCTCCGACCGCGAACAGCTCGGAAGGTCCGGTCGGTGCCTGCACGTCCCCGGGTGCCCCGCCATCCGGTCGCAGTCTCGTGACCGTCGGTGAAAGGTCCTCACGTCATGAAGTTCCGGGTCGAACGCGACGTCCTGGCCGATGCCGCGGCCTGGGTGGCCCGCAGCCTGCCTGCGCGGCCGCCGGTCCCGGTCCTGGGCGGCGTCCTGATCGAGGGTGGCGGCGACCCCGGCGCGGAGACGCTCACGGTGTCGGGCTTCGACTACGAGACGTCGGCCCGGGTCGAGCTCGACGCGACGGTCGGCGACCCGGGCCAGGTGCTCGTCTCCGGCCGCCTGCTCGCCGACATCACCCGCGCGCTGCCGTCGAAGCCGGTCGACCTGGTGGTGGACGGGTCCCGCGCGACGATCAACTGCGGCAACAGCCGGTTCAGCCTCCCGACCATGCCGGTCGAGGACTACCCGCAGCTGCCGGCGATGCCGCAGCGGGCGGGCTCGGTCGCGGCCGATGTGTTGGCCTCGGCCGTCGCGCAGGTCGCCGTCGCGGCCGGCCGCGACGACACGCTGCCGATGCTCACCGGCGTGCGACTGGAGATCGAGGGCTCGCGGCTCACGCTCGCGGCGACCGACCGCTTCCGGCTCGCCGTCCGCGAACTCGACTGGGAGCCGGAGGACCCCTCGGCGTCGACCGCCGTGCTGATCCCGGCCCGGACGCTCGCCGACGTCGCCAAGGCGCTCTCCGGCTCCGGCACCGTGGAGATCGCGCTGTCGGCCGGGGACGGCATGCTCGGGATGACCGGCAGCGGCCGGCGGGCGACCACTCGGCTGCTCGACGCGGAGTTCCCGCGCTTCCGCCAGCTGATCCCGGCCGAGAGCACCACGAACGCCGAGATCGAGGTGGCCACGCTCGTCGAGGCGATCAAGCGCGTCGCGCTGGTGGCCGACCGGGTCGCCCAGATCCGGCTCGAGTTCGGCGAGGACGGCCTGCGGCTGGCGGCGGGCGGCGACGACGTCGGAAGCGCCGAGGAGGAGATTCCCTGTGCGCTGCAAGGGGAGCCGCTGACCATCGCGTTCAACCCGTCCTACCTGCTCGACGCGCTCGGCGCGCTGCACACCGAGCGCGTGCAGCTCTCCTTCACCACGCCGAACCGGCCGGCGCTGGCGCGTCCCGTCGTGGCGGACGACGCCGCGAACCCCGGGTACCTGCACCTGCTGATGCCGGTGCGGCTGCCCGGCTGAGGCCGGCGCCGACCGCCGACGGCGCCCGAGGACGTCCTGCGCGACGGCGGCGCCGCGGCACCGTCGTACCCCGCAGCTAGCCTGAAGAGGTTCCGCCGCAGCGATCGACAGGAGTCCGGCCGCCGTGCACCTGCGCCGTCTCGCGGTCACCGACTTCCGTTCCTGGGAGCAGGCCGACCTCGACCTCGACCCGGGCGTGACGGTCCTCGTCGGCTCGAACGGCGAGGGGAAGACGAACCTCGTCGAGGCAGTCGGCTACATCGCGACGCTGGGCTCGCACCGCGTCGCCACCGACGCCCCGCTGATCCGGCGCGGGGCGTCCCGGGCGGTGGTGCGCGGCGTCGTCGTCAACCAGCGGCGCGAGCTGGCTGTCGAGCTGGAGATCACGGCGGGCAAGGCGAACCGAGCGCGGGTCAACCGCTCGCCGGTGCCGCGCACGCGCGACGTGCTGGGCATCCTGCGCACCGTCCTGTTCGCCCCCGAGGACCTCGCACTGGTGCGGGGTGACCCGGGGGAGCGCCGCCGGTTCCTCGACGACCTGCTCGTCGCCCGCTATCCGCGCTACGCCGGCGTGCGGGCCGACTACGAGCGGGTCCTGCGGCAGCGCTCGGCGCTGCTGAAGACTGCCCGCGCGGGCGGCGATCTGCGCACGCTCGACGTCTGGGACGGGCACCTGGCGCGGCACGGCTCGGAGCTGCTCGCGGGCCGGCTGGACCTCGTCGCGGGGCTCGCCCCGCCGGCCACGGCTGCGTTCGCCGACGTCGCGCCGAGCTCGGATCCCGCTGCGCTGCAGTACCGCTCGAGCCTCGAGGGCGAACTGCCGGCCGACGCCGCGGCGCTCGAGGAGCTGCTGCTCGAGGCGCTCGGTCGCGTCCGCAGACAGGAGGTCGACCGGGGGGTGTGCCTGGTCGGCCCGCATCGTGACGACCTGGAGATCCGGCTCGGCGACGGTCCGGCCAAGGGATATGCCAGCCACGGCGAGTCGTGGGCGCTGGCGCTCGCGCTGCGGCTCGGGTCCTACCGGCTGCTGCAGGCCGACGACGTCGAGCCCGTCCTGATCCTCGACGACGTGTTCGCCGAGCTCGACACGCGGCGCCGGCGTGCGCTCGCCGCCGTTGCGCTGCAGGCGGAACAGGTGCTGGTCACCGCGGCGGTCGCCGAGGACGTCCCGGCGGAGCTCGGGGGCGCGCGGATCACGATGAGCGGTGGTACGGCGGTGCGCACGGCAGGGTCGCCCGCGGTCGATCATCCGGTGACGGCGACATGACCTGCGCGGGAACAGTCGATGCCGGAGGACACCGCCGATCACCGGACCTGTGGACAACGCTGTGGATACTGTGGATAACTCGCGGAGATCTGGTGACAGTCGTCGGATTCGGCCGTCTGTCGATGCGAAGGGACCGCCGATCGTGAGTGACGACGGCCACTCTGTCCCCAGCCCTGGGGATGACGGCGACGGTGCCGCTCGTCGCGACGCAGGAGCCGAGGACGGTCTGCGCGGCCCGGATCTCGCCCGCGAGGCGCTGCGCGCCGCGCGCGAGGCCTCGGCTCAGCGCGCGGCCGAGCGCGCCGGCAAGGACGACCCGCGGCGGCGCCGGGGCGCGGGCCGGCGCGGCAGCCGGCGTCGCTGGTCCGGCCCCGGACCCGACGAGCGCGACCCGCAGCCGTTCGGCCGGCTCGTCGCACGGGTCTCGATGGACCGCGGCTGGTCGCCGCGGCTGACCGACGCGACGGTCCTCGGACGTTGGCCGCAGCTCGTCGGGCCCGACATCGCCGACCACTGCACGCCGGTGTCGTTGCGCGACGGCGAGCTCACGCTGCAGGCCGAGTCGACCGCCTGGGCCACCCAGCTGCGGACGCTGCAGCGCCAGCTGCTCGCCCGGCTCGCCGTGGCGGTC
The DNA here is from genome assembly GCF_036984265.1 of Pseudonocardia sp. D17. NCBI lineage: Bacteria > Bacillati > Actinomycetota > Actinomycetes > Pseudonocardiales > Pseudonocardiaceae > Pseudonocardia > Pseudonocardia sp. D17. The sequence continues at coordinate 39,465 of NZ_BPRG01000020.1, forward strand.
GGCAACGACGTCGTGCGCCGGATCCGCGTCGTCGGACCGTCGGGGCCGAGCTGGCGGCACGGCCCACGCCACGTTCGCGGCCGGGGTCCGCGCGACACGTACGGCTGACCGGCCGTTCCGCCCGCGTAGGGAGGAACCGGGCATCCTCGTCGGGCAGCCGTCGTTGAGAGGGTGAACGGTGCGGGATCCACCGTTCGACGCGTTCTCGTGCCGTTCAGCGCGACGTGACTCGCCGAGAGCCTCCCGGAGACCCCGGTTCCGCCGTCGCGACCCGACTTGTGACGCGTTCGTCGTTCTCTGGCGCTTTCAGGGGTGTCCTAGCCGCGTTCCTGTGGGTGCAGACCAGTAGAATCAAGAGTGGTGCTTCGGGCGGACCCCGAATCCGCCCGCTCGACCGTCACCCCGTGTGCACCGAGCACGCGAGGGGCGTGACCTTGTACGAGGAGACCTACAGCCCGTGGCAGCGGAGAAGAAGAACGGCTACAGCGCGTCGTCCATCACCGTCCTCGAAGGCCTGGAAGCCGTCCGCAAGCGCCCCGGCATGTACATCGGCTCCACCGGTGAGCGCGGCCTACACCACCTCATCTGGGAGGTGGTGGACAACGCCGTCGACGAGGCGATGGCCGGCTACGCCGACCGCGTCGAGGTCGTCCTGCGCCCCGACGGCGGCGTCACGGTCGTCGACAACGGGCGCGGCATCCCCGTCGGCATGCACCCGGTGGAGAAGAAGCCCGCCGTCGAGATGGTGCTGACGATGCTGCACGCGGGCGGCAAGTTCGACAGCGACTCCTACGCGGTGTCCGGCGGCTTGCACGGCGTCGGTGTCTCGGTGGTCAACGCGCTGTCGAGCCGGCTCGACGTCGACATCGACACCGACGGCTTCCACTGGTCGCAGAAGTACACGCGGTCGGTGCCCGGCCCGCTGGTCAAGGGCGCCCCCACCCGCGCCACCGGCACCACCGTCACGTTCTGGGCCGACCCCGACATCTTCGAGACGACCACGTACAACGTGGAGACGGTCCGCCGCCGGCTGCAGGAGATGGCCTTCCTCAACAAGGGGTTGACCATCGTGCTGCGCGACGAGCGCAACGGCGACAACGGTGAGGCCGAGGAGCCGGATGCCGAGGGGTACGTCGCCAAGATCAAGGAGTACACCTTCCACTACCCGAACGGGCTGGAGGACTTCGTCGCGCACCTGAACAAGACGAAGGACCCGATCCACAAGAAGCTCGTCTCGTTCTCCGGGGAGGCCCCCGGACACGCGCTCGAGGTCGCGATGCAGTGGAACTCCGGCTACACGGAGTCGGTGTACACGTTCGCGAACACGATCAACACCCACGAGGGCGGCACTCACGAGGAGGGCTTCCGCGCGGCGCTGACCAGCACGGTCAACCGCTACGCGCGCGACAAGAAGCTCCTCAAGGAGAAGGACCCGGCGCTGTCGGGCGACGACATCCGCGAGGGCCTGGCCGCGATCGTCTCGGTCAAGGTCAAGGAGCCCCAGTTCGAGGGCCAGACCAAGACGAAGCTGGGCAACACCGAGGTCAAGTCGTTCGTGCAGCGCGTCAGCAACGAGTGGCTGGCCGACTGGTTCGAGCGCAACCCCACCGAGGCGCGCACGATCGTCAACAAGGCGGTGCAGTCGGCGCAGGCGCGGATGGCGGCCCGCAAGGCGCGAGAGCTGGTGCGCCGCAAGAGCGCCGGCGACATCGGGGGCCTGCCCGGCAAGCTGGCCGACTGCCGCTCGACCGACCCGTCGCGCTCCGAGGTCTACATCGTCGAGGGCGACTCGGCGGGCGGCTCGGCCAAGTCCGGCCGTGACTCGATGTTCCAGGCCATCCTGCCCATCCGCGGCAAGATCATCAACGTCGAGAAGGCCCGGATCGACCGCGTCCTCAAGAACACCGAGGTCCAGTCGATCATCACGGCCCTGGGCACGGGAATCCACGACGAGTTCGACCTGGCCAAGCTGCGCTACCACAAGATCGTGCTGATGGCCGACGCCGACGTCGACGGCCAGCACATCCGCACGCTGCTGCTCACACTGCTGTTCCGCTTCATGCGCCCGCTCGTGGAGCACGGCCACGTCTTCCTCGCGCAGCCTCCGCTGTACAAGATCAAGTGGGGCGGCCGGGGCGCCGAGCCGGAGTTCGCGTACTCCGACGCCGAGCGCGACGGGCTGATCGCCGCGGGCCGCGAGGCCGGGAAGAAGTTGCCCAAGGAGGAAGGCGTCCAGCGCTACAAGGGCCTCGGCGAGATGAACGCCAAGGAGCTCTGGGAGACGACGATGGACCCGGCGCACCGGGTCCTGCTGCGTGTCACGCTGGACGACGCCGCCACGGCCGACGAGCTGTTCTCGGTCCTCATGGGCGAGGACGTCGAGTCCCGCCGCTCCTTCATCACCCGCAACGCGAAGGACGTGCGCTTCCTGGACGTGTGATCCACACATCCGTTCCAGACGCACGTATGGATAAGAGGACCTCGTGACAGACACCTTGGACCCCACGGTCCCGCCCACCGGCGGTGCGGGCGGTGGCGACCGGATCGAGCCGGTCGACATCCAGCAGGAGATGCAGCGCTCCTACATCGACTACGCGATGAGCGTCATCGTCGGGCGCGCGCTGCCGCTCGTCGAGGACGGCCTGAAGCCCGTCCACCGCCGCGTCCTTTACTCGATGGGGGAGAACGGGTTCCGGCCCGACCGCTCCTACGTCAAGTGCGCCCGCGTCGTCGGCGAGGTGATGGGTAACTACCACCCGCACGGCGACTCCGCGATCTACGACGCGCTCGTCCGGCTCGCCCAGCCGTGGTCGATGCGCTACCCGCTGATCGACGGCCAGGGCAACTTCGGCTCGCGCGGCAACGATCCCGCCGCGGCCATGCGCTACACCGAGTGCCGGCTCTCGCCGCTGGCCATGGCGATGCTGCAGGACATCGAGGAAGAGACCGTCGACTTCCTCGACAACTACGACGGCAAGACGCAGGAGCCCGTCGTCCTGCCGTCGCGGGTGCCCAACCTGCTGATCAACGGCAGCGTCGGCATCGCCGTCGGCATGGCCACGAACATCCCGCCGCACAACCTGCGCGAGGTCGGCGCGGGCGTCGTGTGGGCGCTGGAGAACCACGAGGCCTCCGACGAGGAGCTCCTCGAGGCCCTCATGGCCCGCATCCCGGGCCCCGACTTCCCGACGGCCGGCCTCATCGTCGGCCGCGACGGCATCGAGTCCGCCTACCGCACGGGCCGCGGCTCGATCCGCATGCGCTCGGTCGTCGAGGTCGAGGAGGACGCCAAGGGGCGCACCATCCTCGTCGTCACGGAGCTGCCCTACCAGGTCAACCCGGACAACCTCATCGAGTCGATCGCGTCGATGGTCCGCGACGGCAAGCTCACGGGCATCGCCGAGATCAACGACGAGTCGTCCGACCGCATCGGCATGCGCATCGTGTTCACGCTCAAGCGCGACGCGGTGGCCAAGGTCGTCCTCAACAACCTCTACAAGCACACGCAGCTGCAGACCAGCTTCGGCGTGAACATGCTGGCGATCGTCGACGGCGTGCCGCGCACGCTGCGGCTCGACCAGGTGGTGCGCAACTACATCCGCCACCAGATCGAGGTCATCGTCCGGCGCACCCGCTACCGGCTGCGCAAGGCCGAGGAGCGGGCCCACATCCTGCGCGGTCTGGTCAAGGCGCTCGACGCGCTCGACGAGGTCATCGCGCTGATCCGGGCCTCCGAGACGGTCGACGTCGCCCGGCAGGGCCTGATCGACCTGCTCGACGTCGACGACATCCAGGCCCAGGCCATCCTCGACATGCAGCTCCGCCGGCTCGCGGCCCTGGAGCGGCAGAAGATCATCGACGAGCTCGCGGAGATCGAGCGCGAGATCGCCGACTACCAGGACATCCTGGCGCGCCCGGAGCGGCAGCGGCAGATCGTGCGCGACGAGCTGACCGAGATCGTCGACAAGCACGGCGACGAGCGCCGCAGCCGGCTCGTCGCCGACGACGGGGACGTCACCAACGAGGACCTCATCGCCGTCGAGGACGTCGTCGTCACGATCACCGAGACCGGCTACGCCAAGCGCACCAAGACCGATCTGTACCGGGCGCAGAAGCGCGGCGGCAAGGGCGTGCAGGGCGCGACGTTGAAGCAGGACGACATCGTCGCCCACTTCTTCGTGTGCTCCACGCACGACTGGATGCTGTTCTTCACCAACAAGGGACGCGTCTACCGGCTCAAGGCCTACGAGCTCCCCGAGGCCAACCGCAACGCCCGCGGGCAGCACGTCGCGAACCTCCTCGCACTGCAGCCCGACGAGCACATCGCCCAGGTCATGCAGATCAAGGACTACCAGGCGGCGCCGTACCTCGTGCTGGCCACCAGGAGCGGCCTGGTCAAGAAGTCCCGGCTGGAGGACTTCGACTCCAACCGCTCCGGTGGTCTGATCGGCATCAACCTGCGCGACGAGGACGAGCTCGTCGGAGCCGTGCTCTGCTCCGCCGACGACGACCTGCTGCTCGTCTCGGCCGAGGGCCAGTCGATCCGGTTCACCGCCGACGACGCCGCGCTTCGGCCGATGGGCCGGGCGACGTCCGGTGTGCTGGGCATGCGCTTCAACGACGGCGACCGGCTGCTGTCGATCGGCGTGGTGCAGGACGACAAGTTCGTCCTGGTCGCCACCGCGGGCGGCTACGCCAAGCGGACCCCGATCGAGGACTACCCGGTGCAGGGTCGTGGCGGAAAGGGCGTGCTGACCCTTCAGTACGACCGTCGTCGTGGCACGCTGGTCGGCGCACTCATCGTCGGCATCGACGACGAGCTGTACGCGATCACCTCGACCGGAGGGGTGATCCGGACATCGGCCCGCGAAGTGCGCAAGGCCGGCCGGCAGACGAAGGGGGTTCGGCTCATGAACCTTGGCGACAACGCCACTCTGCAGGCCGTCGCGCGCAACGCCGAGGACGATGCCGACGACTCCGAGCTGAACGGTTCGTCGAGCTGATCCCCCCGGGGACCTGCGCGCCGAGCACTCAGCCGAGCACCGAGGAGAGCGTCACCTCGTGAGCGAGAACAGCAAGCAGGCCGACGACAGCGGTCGGGTCGCCACCGGCGGGACGCCCGCCGGGGCCCCGGGGACCAACGGCGACGGAGCCGCACCGGGCCCGGCCGACCCGAACGGGCTCCCCGCCTCCAACGGGGCCGCCGCTGAGAGCGGTGGCCCCGCGGCGAGCGGTGACCCCGGCGAGAAGGGGAGTCCGGGCGGGAACGGGAGTCCTGCCGACGCGACGCCGTCGGCGGTCCCGGGCGACGCGGCGGCCGCGACCGTCCCCGCCACGGGGCCGGTGGCCGGCGGTGCTGCCAACGGAACCCCGCCTGCCGCCGGAGCCGTGAACGGTGCGGTCGCCGGTGCCGACGCCCCGCCGGAGACGGTCGCGGTCGACAAGCCGTCCCCCCGGCCGTCGCCCACCCCGGTCGGCGGCTCCGCATCGGCAGGCAACGGGGCCGCGCGGCCTGCGGAGGCGGCGGCGCGGCCGGTCCCGACGCCCCGGCCCGCCGGGGAGACCCGCCCCGCCGGCGAACCGGTGCCCGCACCCGGGCCGCTCGCCGAGACCCCGCCGCCCTGGCAGCGGATGCCGGGGGCGGAGCCGCCCGTCGCGCGCACCACCGCCGCGCAGGACCGGCCGGTGGGCGGTCTGTTCGACGGCCCGACGACCTACCTCGACCCGGCCGGTGACGACCGCACCGCCGACGGCGCACCCCAGACCGGGGCCGCTGCCGCCGTCACCGCTCGGCCCCGGCGCCCGCGCCAGGCCGCGCTGCAGCTCAAGCGGCTCGATCCCTGGTCGGTGCTCAAGCTGGCGCTCGTACTCGCCGTGGTCATCTTCTTCATCTGGATGGTCGCGATCGGCGTGCTCTACGGCGTCCTCGACGGCATGGGCGTCTGGGACCGGCTCAACGGGACCTACAACGACCTCGTGTCCGGCGAGTCCGCGTCCGGTGGCAGCGCCCTCATCAGTGCCGGCCGGGTGTTCGGGCTGGCCGCTGTCGTCGGGGCGATCAACAGCCTGCTGTTCGCCGTCGCGATGACGATCGGGGCCTTCGTCTACAACGTGTCCGCCGACCTCGTCGGCGGCGTCGAGGTCACGCTCTCGGAGCGCGACTGACCTGCGACGACGTCCGTCGCACCGGGCCGGCAAGGGTGAGGCCGGGCCGGTGCGAGGGTGGTGGTGGGGCTGATGTAGGGTCGTGTCACCGCCGCAGGGGCCTATAGCTCAGTTGGTTAGAGCGCGTCGCTGATAACGACGAGGTCGCTGGTTCAAATCCAGCTAGGCCCACTCCCACGGTTCCTGGTCACACATCTCCTGTCGAGGACGTGATCTCGTTGAAGAAGCTCATCGCACTTGTTGTCGTCGCCGGCGCGGCGCTGCTGGTCGTCACCAAGCTGCGCGGCCGCAACGAGGACGACCTCTGGCATGAGGCCACCACGAACTGACCGGCCTGCTCGGAGCGGGGTACCGTCGTCCCTGCCCGTCCGGGGACGTAGCTCAATTGGCAGAGCACCGCCTTTGCAAGGCGGGGGTTAGGGGTTCGATTCCCCTCGTCTCCACCACCGCTGACCTGCGAAAACGCTTAGGCCTTCCAGGCGGATTCCGGTGACGTGACGCAAAGTGTGACACGAACGCCGTAGCTTCCCGCCCCATGGCGAAGGCGGTCAATCCGCGGAAGCGTCAGCAGGGGAGCATCGATGAGCTGCCGGGCGGTGCTCTGCGCGTGCGCGTCTACGCGGGCGTCGACCCGATCACGAAGCGCCGACACGACCTCGTCGAGGCGGTCTCGCCGGGCCCGAAGGCGTGGGACCGGGCCGGGGAGATCCGGCTCCGCTTCGTGGCCGAGGTCAAGCAGCGCCGCAGTCCGCGCACGACGGCCACCGTCGACCAGCTGCTCGACCGCTACCTGGACCAGCACCAGGGCGGCAGGCGGACCGCCACCGGGTATCGCGAGTATGTCGACAAGCACGTCCGGCCGTTAATTGGTGACCGGAAGGTCGGGAGCGTCGACGCCGACGTCCTGGACTCCCTCTACGCAGAGCTCAGACGGTGCCGGGAGCACTGCACGACGAATCGTGGGACAGATCATCGGGCCCCGCGTCCGCACGACTGCGATGACCGTTGCCGGCCGCACAGGTGCCGGCCGCTGGGCAACGCGACGATCCGGAAGATCCACTACGTCCTCAGCGGCGCGCACAAGACGGCGATCCGCTGGCGATGGGTGGCGACAAGCCCCATGGATCAGCCCGGGTCGGTACCGGACGGCGTCGGTGCTGTCGAATCCGGTGGTGCGGTCAGCGCCGCCGGGCGCCTGCCTCCGTGATCACGGTCCGGGGGTCGAGCCTCCCGTTCACGACGTTGCGCGCGACTTCGGCCAGCCGCAGGTTGTGACGACGGGAGTAGCCGCGGAGCCGCTCGAAGGCCTGGTCCATCGGGACGCCCCCGTACTGGGCGATGACACCCTTGGCCTGCTCGATGATGACCCGGCTGTTCAGCGCCGTCTGCAGCTGCTCGGCGACGACCTCGGTGCGGCGGACCGTGCGCTCGGCGAGGATGCCGATCGTGGCCACGTCGGCCAGGGCCTGCCCCAGTGCCAGGTCGTCCTCGGGCAGCGGGCCCGGGACGCTATGCAGGAGGTTCATCGCCCCGATCGCCTGTCCCCGCAGCCGCAACGGCAGCGCGTGCACGGACCGGAACTCGGTCCGGGCGGCCACCGCGGCCACGAAGCGGGGCCACCGGTCGGTGTCGGACAGGTCGACCACCGCGACCGGGGCCGACGTCCGCACACACTCGACGCACGGCCCCTCTCCGGCCTGGAGCTGCAGCAGCTCCATCAGCTCGGCGTCCTCGCTCGACGCCGCGACCGTGCGCAGCCCGCCGTTCGCGTCGACGAGCATGATCGCCGCGGCGTCGGCGGCGAGGAGCAGCACGCTGTGTGCGACGAGCCGGTCGAGCATGTCGATCATGTCGTAGTCGTCGACCAGGGTGTCCGCGAGCTGCACGAACGCCCGCGAGATCTGCCGCTCCCGCCCGTCCCTGTCGGCGGGGCGCACCGCCGGTACCTCGGCCTCTGAGTGCATCGGTACTACCTCATCTCCTCGGTGAATACCAATCGCCGCTCGACCACGTCCCGGGCGACGTCGATGAGCATCCGTTGTTCGAAGAACGCCCACGCCCGCATCCTGGCCAGCGCGTCCTCCGGGCCGATACCCAGCTGTACCAGCACCATGCCGACGGCCTGGTGGATCTCGGGCCGCCCGAACAGGGCATCGCTCAGCGCCGCGTCCCGGACGCCACTGTCGTCTTGGTGGCCGTCCCCGTGAAGTGCGGGGTTCCCACGACCGTCGCTGTCGACACCGGCTGTACCGCAGCGTCCGCCGTGGCGGGCCTCGTCGTCCCCGACCCCCGTGTCCGAGCGAGGCGGTCCAGGCCGGGTCCGTAGCCGGAGCAGCAGCAGCGCGGCGACTTCCGCGACTCCGATCAGGTCCTGCCACTGCACCGCGGTGAACTCACCCGCCCGGAGCCGGTAGAGGTCCAGCACACCGATCGTCAACGCCCCCCAGTGCAGGGGGAGGGCGTACAGGGCCTTCACCGGCGTCCGCTCGGCCACCTCCGCGGCGAACACCGGCCACCGCGAGTGCTCGCTGGTCCTCGCCAGGTCCGACACGAGTACGGGCTTCCCGCTCGTCGCGGCCTCGACACAGACGCCCTCGTTGAGGGTGAACTGGAGGTCCTCGAGGGCGAGGGCGGTGGCGTCGCTGGCCCACAGCGTGCGTCGTGACGGGTTGGCGGGCAGGACCGAGATCGCCGCGCCGTCGACGTCGAGTTCCTCGACGCACGCCTGACACACCTTGCGCGCGAGCGCCTCCTCGTCCAGGTCCTCGGCGATGAGCGCCGCGATCTGCTTGGTGACTTCGCCGCGTTCAGCCACCGCGGCACCGCGTGCTCCGACGAGCTGATCCGGTACGGCTCACTGGCCTCCCACCTCGACGCGGAGTGGGTGCGGCGGGAACCAGGCCTGACACCGACTTGCTGGCGAACGTACCCGCCCGCGCGCCTCCGCAACCGCCCGGACGCGCCCACATCGCGACCGCGTGGATCCGACGGACCGGATCGGGGCGGGGCCGGGCCGGGCGGTCGTGGTCGGGCGGCAGCGCCGCCGGAGCGGTCGCGTCGCCAGGGTTGCGCGCCGCTGTCACGCGCTCGACAGATCGGCGTCGCCGATGGTGCCGTCGGCGGGCCGGCGCAGATGGCGGCGGAGGGATTCGCCGTCGGTGTGCGTCGGGGGGCTGGTCCGGATGAAATCGAGCACGATGGCGGCGAACCGCACGGGGTGTTCGGAGTGGGGGAAGTGCCCCGTGTCGTCGAAGACCTCCAGCCGGCTGCCCGGCAACCGTCGTGCGCAGCGAGCGTGTGGGAGAACGGGATGACGGAGTCCGCGGCGCCACCGATGAACAGCACGGGGACGTCGGCGAGGAGGTAGAGCCGGTTGGTGCCGTCGAGTCGTTGGCCGGACCAGCTCACGGTGCTGCGGACGGTCTGCACGAACGCGTGCCGGGCGTCCTCGTCGGTGAAGGAGGCCAGTGCAGCGGACACGCCGTCGATGTCGGACGCCGGGATTCCCGGGACCGCGAGGGCGACGCGGCGCAGAACGTCGACCAGCCGTGGCCGCCGGGGCGCTCATGTGCGGGCAGTGGCCGGTGGCGTCGACGGTCACCATGGCACTGCCCGCGATGTGCCGGTGGACGTACTTGCCCATCGCAGGCGGCGCGATCACGTCCCGCGCGCTCTGGATCACCAACGTCGGCACGCTCACCTTCGCGAGGTTCCGCCCGGTTGTCGGCCGGGAACGTCGCACGGGCGACCACCCTTGCCACCAGTGGATCGGTCCGGCAGAAGCTGGCGGTGAGCTCCTGGGTGAGCTCGGGCCGGTCGGGCGCGCCCATGATGACCGGGGCCATGGCGCCCGACCAGCCGAGATACTTGCTGTCGAGCGACTCGAGCAGCTCGTGGACGTCGGCGGCGCTGAACCCGCCGCGGTAGTCGATGTAGCGGGGCGAGGGGGTCAGGAGGACCACACCGGCGAACAGCTCCGGGCCCGGACCGCGGCGAGCACGCCGATCGACGCGCTGACGGACTGCCCCACGAGGACCACGGGACCGCGGTCGAGGGCACGGCAGAGGCCGAGCACGTCCGAGAGGTCCGACCGGCCGGCGCCCACGTGGTCGAACAGCACGACCGCGCACCGGGCGGCCAGGTCGTCGAGGACGAACCGCCACACGTTCTGGTCGCAGCCGAAGCCGTGCGCGAGGACGACCAAGGGTCCCTCGTCGAGGCCCGTCACCACGACGTTGTGGGCGGACGACCTCGGCGGCGTCGTCGGACATCTGCTCGGTTCCCCTCTGCGTGGTCCGAGGTCGCCGCATTCGCGGTGACGGGCGGACGTCGAGCGACCGGACCGCCCGGCGCCGGAGTCCCGACGGCCTTCAGCCGCGGGCCGTGAGCCGCGCGATCCGGCGAGGGGTGGGCCAGCGCACGCTGCGCGCCCAGCCGAGCTGCTCGAACACCCGGATGAGCCGGGCCGTCATGTCGACCTGGCCGCGGCCGATGCCGTGCCGGGCACAGGTCGGGTCGGCGTGATGCAGGTTGTGCCACGACTCGCCCATGGACAGGATCGCGAGCGGCCACACGTTGGTGGCCCGGCCGGGAGCGTCCCACGGGCGGTCTCCGATCATGTGACAGATCGAGTTGATCGACCAGGTCACGTGGTGCAGTACCGCGACCCGGACCAGACCGGCCCAGAAGAATGCGGTCAGCGCACCCCACCACGACAGGGTCGCGAACCCGCCGATCAGGGCCGGTGCCAAGAGGCTGATCACGGTCCAGAGCGGGAACAACCGGCTGATCCGGGCCACGTCGGGGTCGGCGAGCAGGTCGGGAGCGAAGCGTTCGGCGTTGGTGCGGTCACGGGCGAACAGCCAGCCGAGATGGGAGTGGAAGAAGCCCTTGGCAAGCGCCGCCGAGGTGGTGCCGTACAGCCACGGCGAGTGCGGGTCCCCGGCCTTGTCGGTGAACGCGTGATGGCGGCGATGATCGGCGACCCACGTGATCACGTCGCCCTGCATCGCGAGGCTGCCGGCGACGGCGAGCCCGCTGCGCAGACCCCGGCGCGCCTTGAAGGACCGGTGGGTGAACAGACGGTGGAACCCGGCGGTCACGCCCAGCCCGGACAGGAAGTAGAAGCCGACGGCGAGGCCGACGTCCAGCCAGGACAGCCCCCAGCCCCACGCGAGCGGTACTGCCGCGACCAGCGCGAGCATCGGGAGGAGGGTGAAGCCGTAGACGAGCGCTGCCTGACCAGCCGGCCGGCGGCCGGCGAGCAGGGGCTTGGCCACCGGCTCATCCGTCCGGTCGGTGGTCGGCATCGATGCGGCGTCGACGTCCACGACCGGCGTGGACGCGGTGGAACTTGGGGTCATGCGGTTTCCGTTTCGGTCGACGATCACCCGTCGCGGTATGCGCCGAGTGGTTCCGCCGGGGTCCGAAGCGGAGGAGGAGAGCCCTGGCCGCACAGCGGTCCGGGCTTTTACGACGAGAGGGGTTACCCGGAACCCTCGCCGACTACGCGCCGCGGCAATGCGGGCCGGCGTGGTGTCCGTCGCTCGTCGGCCCGGCGCAGACGCGCACCTCCGACGATCGCCGGGAGTCCGGGCCGCAGAACGCGGCCACGCTAGAGGACACGGCCACCGTCGGCCTCCCAGCGCGCCTGCCAGTCGTCCGACGCTCGGGGCGGGACCATCGGCGCATCGTTCGCGGTCGGCGGCGGCGTCGCCGCTCGGGAGCGGCTGCGGGCACGTCGGCGCGTGCGCCGCGATGCGGAGGACCGGATCGGCGTGGCCGGGTCGTGGTCGGCCGGGAGGGACGTGCTCATCACGGTGACGACGGGGTGTGGCCATCGGCCATCGCGAGATCGCTGACGAACTCCGCGATCTGCCCGGGGGCCGGGAACGGGTCCGGGTGCGGGTAGCGGACCGACCGCGCAGTCGGAGCCCGGCCCAGCTCGGCGGACCAGCCGACGCGCTCGTCCCAGACGATGGAGACGGGACGTGCGCGTCCGGGCTGCAGCACGGCCCCCAGGGAAGCCCGGGGGTCTCGTCGCCCGCGGTTCTCCCAGGTGGTGATGCGAAGTGCCGTGCAGTCGATGAGGACGGACCGGGTCAGGCCGCCTGCCTCACCGGTGCGCTGGGGCGGACAGGCCAACACGCCACGCTGCCCGAGGGCGTGTACCACCGCGCCGACGTACTGCTCGACGCAGTGTTCGGCCACCGCGGGGTCGTGGCTCGGGCCCTGCACGTCGGCGCTCAGCAGCTCGAGGGTGTCCGGGCGGGCACTCGTCGTCGACACGGTCTCTCCTGTCCGTTTGCCCCTCACGGGGTGTGCGGTGCGGGGCTGGCGTGCGCGTCGCTAGGCAGTGGTGTTCACGACCGGGTTCTGGTGGCCGCCGCTGTGGTCGCGGGTCAGGCGCCGGTCGCGGTGGCGGTGCAGGCGCGCCTCGAGTTTCACCAGCGCGGCGGCGAACGCGGGATGGAATCCGGAGCCGCGGGCCTGCACGCTGAGGGTGAAGCCCGGACCGAATCCGCTGATCTCGACACGATCGCGAAGCTTCGCCTGCCGCGGGTTGCGCTCGCGGAACACGTGGACCTCGAAGCTGTCGACGGCGTCGTCGTGCCGTTGGAGGTTGCTCATCTTGTCGATCACGTGTGCGCGTTGGCTCGCGCTGACGGTGAGTCCGTGGCCCAGAACCACGACCGGCCGGGCGGCCGGGCGCTGCGGTTCGGGTGCGACCACTCCGTCTCCCACGGTGGGCAGGCTTTCCTCGGCAGTCCCGCCGGCACTCATGAGCCGGTCGCCCGCTCGGATCGATCCGGGGCGGGGGCGGCCCCGGGCGCGCGCGGGCCGGTCGCGGCAGCCAGCAGCCGGAACATCTCGGCCGCATCGGGCCCGTCGTATACGGCGCTCCCGTGCGCGTCGGTGACGTGGTTCTCGCCGCCTGCCGGGGTGTTCCGCCAGGGCAGGGGATGCCGGCGCGAGAGGGCGGCGGCAGGTGCCCCGGTGTCGGCGGGCGTCTGGCCGGGTCGCTGTCGGAACGGCCATCTCCGGGTGGTCGTCACCATCAGCGCACCTTCTCCGGGATGTGGTCCAGAGCATGCAGGATCAGCACGGCGAGCTCGTCCGCCGCGGCCTTCGGCAGCGGCGAGTTCGTCGTCACCACCTCGGCGACGAGGTCGACTCGCTGTTCATAAGGGGTGCGGATGTCGCTAATGGTGCTCATGGTGCCTCTTCGTCCGGGTGTCGCTGCGGCAGACAGGATTGTGAGCTGCGCTCAGGAGGCGGTCGTGGACAGCAGGTCCGCGACCGTGTCCGTGTTGCCGGGTCGTGCCGCGGCAGCCATCGCTGCACGGGCATGCTCGGGAGCCTCGTCGACCGGCACCACGAGCAGTGTGAGGCGGTGCTTCCGCGTGAGGATGTCGATGGTGCAGGTCCGCTGGTGGTGGTAGCCGCCTGTCGCCACCGCGACACCGTCCACGGCGATCCGCCGAGGTGTCTCGTCCCAATCGCCCAGGTGGTAGCCGACTCGTTCGACTGGGCCGAACCGGTCGACAAGCGTCGGGATCAGGCTCGGAAGCTCGCGAGCGAGGTGGTGCGATCGCGGCCACCACGCGCCGTCCACCTGGCCGGTGGGAGTCGGGGTGGGGTCCTTTAGCTCGAATCGAGGCGGTTCGGAGGTGCGAGGCCGCGGGGTGGAGTGGTGATCGAGTGAAGTGGTTGCCGACGACACGTCGGGCTCCCGTTCCCGGGCGATCTCGCGCCCGGTGTCAGAGTTCACCGAGGGCGACGTGGGCCAGATCGCCACGTGCAGAATGCTCTCGGCGCCTCCGAGTCTAGCCCTACCGTCCGCACAGCGTCGTCCGGAAGGTCGAAGCAACGTGGCTAGATGCGTGATCGTCTGATCGGGAAGGGGTGTGGGGTCGCGAAGTCGACCCCGGCACTTGCTGAGCCTTCCGCGCTGCGTTGGGCCCGCGAGTCCATCGCGTACATCCCCGTGACAGCCTCCCGCAAGATCGGTGGGCCGGATGACCGGGTCGAGCAGTTGAGGCGGGAGGCGCGGGAGGCCGCGCGCAGGCGCAGCGCGGACATGCCGTCCGTGGCGGCGCAGGCGGTTGCGTCGCTCGATGCCGAGTCGAGCTGCCGGGATCGCGGCATGAACCGCGCCGGTCCGGGGGGTGGTGCTGCAATCGTCGTTTCCGGGCTCGGCGTCGTGGGATGCGGTGTCAGCGGGCAGCATGGCCCGGAGCGGCTGGAGTCCCGGACTCCCCGGCCAGGTCGCGGCGACCCAGTCCGGCAAGGTTCGCCGCGACTGTCAACGGCCAGCTTGAAATCCCCGCTGGCGGCCAGTAGTTCTCCCCACTGGTGGCCAG
>NZ_BPRG01000021.1:0-12588 GCF_036984265.1 Pseudonocardia sp. D17
TCGCTCCCGAGTCCAGGATCCGCAGGCCCGATTACCTACCGAACGTTGCCTGACGAGGCACTAGGTACCACCAGTTCGTTTCAATTTCAGGCCGGCACAGATCTCATATGATCGCCGCCGCTCCAGGTGGCTGAAGATCGGCGAAGTGACCATCAGCTCCTGCGCACCCGTCTCGTCAACAATTCTCTGTAGCTTTCGGCGGATAGTGTCAGCTGACCCGACAATATATCCAGAGAACGTCGAGTTAAGCAGCCGCGCTTCCTCGCCAGGGGTGAATTTCTGACTGTTTGCTTCGGTTGGGGAAGGCAGCAAGATCGGCTTTCGGTCAAGGCGAGCGAGCAGCTTCCTCTTTATCGATGCCGCCAGCCAGGCAGCCCGGTCGTCCGTATCCGCAGCTATGACCGGGACACTCACGATGACCTGCGGCTGATGGCTGGCGCGGACAGATCGGAACGACTCTCGGTAGATTTCGAGTTTTCGTTCAATGCCACTTGGGTCCAGGTGGCCTCCATAGGCGTAGGAGAGTCCAAGTGTTCCGGCTAACCGAGCGCTGCACGCACTAGTACCTAGGAGCCATACGGCTGGCGTGTTACCGATAGCTGGAACTGCGGCGACTTCCTCCAACGGCGCGGCGAAATAACCTAACAGCTCGCCGAGCTGTTGCTCGAATGGCTTCGCCGTGCGCTCGGAAGAGCTTCTTACTCGCTCGACAACTTCCTTTCGGCCACCGAGTGCTCGACCGATGCCGAGGTCGACCCGGCCCGGATGGTAGATCTCGAGAGTGCCGAACTGCTCGGCAAGGACCAGTGGCGAGTGGTTTGGCAGGAGGACTCCGCCCGAGCCGACCCGAATCCGCTCCGTGCTGGCTGCAATACGGTCAATTACGACCGCCGTCGCCGAGCAGGCCACTCCTCGCATACCATGGTGCTCGGGTACCCAGTATCGGGTGAAGCCGAGCTCGTCAGCCGATTTTGCCAGGTCAAGCGTGTTGTGCAGTGCAGCTCGAGCGTCAGAGCCCGCGACGATGGGTGAGGTGTCCAATACCGAGAGACCGACACTAGACTCTGCGGAGTTCACCTTCCGGTCCCCTTCCGCGGGCGCCCAAACCTGTGTCGGCAAGCACCCGACTGACCCCAGCCATCCAGGCCGCTCTCTTCCGCCACCGACCCCCGAAATCGGGCTCAAGCAGGGGGTACGGTGGAAGTCGTGCTGGATATACCTCGTCCCCCGCCCAGCGCGAAGTCCGGTTCTGTTCGACTCTCGCCAGAGCCTCAGAAATGATGACGGCCGCCTTATCCGGGCGGTCCATGCCTGAGACGGATTGGTGCGAGCAGTAGGGGGCGAGCTCGGCGAGTCCGCCAGTGATCTCCCCTGTCCTCAGGTCGAAACGCGTTTCGACATCGTCCATATCGTCGTCTTCGACGGGCGGGAGAACGACGTGAGGAAACTCGGCGGTCAGCCTCGACCAGAGGCCATCAATTCCATGCAGGAAACGCTCTTTGGCTCGAAGATCGAGCCACTCCTTGGCACGGTACACGGCACCGGCGATCGGAACCATGACGAGTCCCACCGCCAACAGCAGTTGACCGCCAAGGCGCCCTACGTTGTACCAGGTTCGGAGAACCGGCCACTTGGAGCCAGGAATAGCAATGTAGAGCCCCTGCCTAAGCAGGGCTACGCCGTCAACTCCAAGAACCATCGCCGAGACACCGATTACCATCATAATCGAGGCAGGACGTGCCCACACATGTGTGAGACGCCGGATTTTGGTGAGCGCTCTAGTCGTGCCGATTACCCACACGACTACAGGATACGCAGCGACACCCAGGTAATATAGAATATTCTGCCATGTGCTGGCGCCTGCCGCAATTCTTGGTGAGTGCGGGGCCGTCGCAACAGCGACGTACATCAGACCTGTCGCAACCATCACGCCCAAGAACTCGATGTTGGCCTGCCGTTTGGCCGTAGCGACCGTCGACTCGTCCGCATTTGCTATCAGAAAACAAGCGGAATAACAATAGACGGCGATATTCCAGACAACATTAGTGACAAACGAGTCGTGAATGAAGTCCGCAGCCGGCTTGAAGATTTCGATCGGAAGACTGAGAGCAACTACCAGTCCGATTCCGGTAAGGCCGACAGCCTGGGTTCGAGCCACTGCAATAGCCTGATCTCCGGCCAACACGTCCCGCGGATGGACCACGAACTGACGCCACTCCCACGCGGCCGCCAGCAATAGGACGACGGCAGTTGCCGCCTCAATCAGAGTCATCGTGGCTGATCCATCTGCAGACCGAACATCGCAGCCATTCCGAGCTCGGCGAGGTGATCGGTACTGGAGAGGACATCCGGCCGCGCACGACGACGCGAAATCTGCAGTAGGAAGGTCGCGCCGGCCTCGGCCTCCCATTCCTGCCAGCTTGCGTAAAGACTTGCGGCCGGCTCCAGCTCTCTGGATTCCAGCTCGCCGGGGTCCAGGAGTTCTCCGCAAGTCAGCGCAGACTGCTCGACGAGGTGGCCGCGCGTCAGATGGACGACCTCGTGATAGATGACGGTGGCTTGCTGCACACCCGTCGCAGCACGCTCGTAGAGGATGCGATCCCGTTCGGCCTCAGCAACGAGATGCCCGATTGAGGCGGTGGCGCCTAAGTCTGCGGCCTGCAGCTTGAGCGGCCGTCCTCTGTGCTGCGCCAGCCTGTCGCAGAGTGTGTGTGGCGTGAAAGGAGGCCGAAGCGATAGGTCCGCTATGAGCTTGAGGCAAAAGGCCCGTAGCTGTCGGCCCGTCATGCGCTCATCCATCTGCACGGCCTCAAAAGTCTCGTCGTTGTCGGACTCCGCCAGACGGATGCGGTCGATACCCCATCTGCACGTCCTGATCATGATACGGAGGGAGGACGGGTCAATGGCGCGACTCGGCCGGGCCGACGTCCCCGTCTTCATCCTCGAGCAGGGCGCGAGCGAGGGCTCGCATCATCGAGGCGCGTTGGCGCCGGTCGCGACCGCCCCCCGCACGGTGCGCAGCCTTCGTCACTCCTGACTCTCGGATCGCCTGCTGCAGAGCGAGTGCTGCGGCACGCTCCTCCTCTTGGGCGCGACGTTCCTCGTCGACCTTCGCCGCCAAGCGCGACGCTCGCTCGTCGAGCTCCCGTTCAACTTCCTCGGCGACCTCGGGGTCGACGAAGTAGCCGACACGGACGCCGAAGAACCATGCCAACGCTTCAAGCGTCCGCATAGTGGGGTTGCGCTTGACGCCCCGCCGCAGCTCGCTCAGGTGTGACTCCGACAGCTCACGACCGTCCGCCTTGCATGCCGCGACAACCTCGTTGTTCCGCCAGGGGCGTTCCGGGGCGTGCGGGGGCCTGCTGACCGCGAATAGCCGCTCGAGTCGTTCCGCGAGAGTCGGCTGCGACTGCCCTGCCCTGTCCTGGCTGGTCAACCGGAAGACCTCCTCGGGTGCAGTTCGTTCCCTCCCCTACAGCGTATCTGGAGAGCCAGTTCTGAGCACAATCATTCGCTGGAGCGGATCCGTGGGCGCTGCGGGGGGCGCTCGCCAGGGCGCGATGGCCGTCTGCGACTGCCGGTGAGGCGTGACCGGCAACCGACCGTCGACCGCAGAGTCGCACTTCCTCACACGATCGAGTGGCTCAGGTATTCCTCTTGTCACCCAGTGCTTTAGTCCTGTCGCGTTGCTCGCTCCCCCGGAGCCTTACGTCCCGCCTGCACTTCATCAGCAACAGAACGTTCGCTACCGATCGTGATGACCTACGGCGCGCATGGGCGTTCTAGCGCAGCTGCAAGTGCCCACCGCCACGCGCGCTGCTGGACATTTCGCGGCATCTCAGCGTAGAAAATCACTCGCTTGTCTCGCTGCTACTTCGCTACTGCAGAGGACTACATGACGCCGGAACGCCCGCAGTGCGCCCTTCCTGGGTGTACGGAGCGCGTCCCCGAGGTGGAGGTCGGGCGCCCGCCCCGGCGCTACTGCTCCTCGGCACACCACGCCGACGACCGACGTCGACGAAGCGAGGACGTCGTCGAGTTGCGGCACCCTGGATCGGAGCCGCTCGTCGGCGTGGGCGCGGCAACCGAGAGGTCCCGCGACACTCGAAAGACGCGGCGTCCACCGCTGGGTTCTCGCGCCTGGCAACTCGTTGGCGCAATCGGTGTGGTTGGCCTGGTGATAGCTGGCGACACCTTCGTCCAGGGAACAACCAGCTGGCCCGACTCCGATCCCGGTCCACGGACCGTCGCCCCGGCAAGTTGGGAGTCCCAGGCCCGGCGCGCGCTGGCCTCGATCGACCGGCAGCTCGCCAGCATCGCGACGACGGAGGCGATATGGAATACACAGATCGCCTCGCATTACCTGGGAACACCCGAACAGGTCCAAGTTCTACTGGCCCGCAAGACGCTCCTTGAGCAGCAGCGCGCTGCGCTGCAGAGCCAGCTTGCCACGCTGGATCAGCTCGCCGAGGCTCGCGCAGCGGTTGCGGCGCTGGATCAGCAGATCGCCCATGTAACCGCCACCCTCGACGACCTGCCGCCCATTGGCCGTCTGAGTCCCGATCAGCTCTACGTACGAGACGCGCTGACAGCGCGGCGCGCTCTACTGCTACAGGAACGGGTAGCCCGGCAGGCCGACGTCGATCGGCTGCAGCTGGGCGTCATCGCCGCGCAGCGCAGCCCAGTCCTCGATCCGGCTGACCAGACCACTCCGCTCGTCCAGAGAGTTCTCGACCTGCGCGATCGTCGTCCTTCGGCTCCACCCGAGCAGCCCGCACCCCCGGTCACGAACTCTGAAGGCCGACCGGAGCCGACGATCCTCGCCGCCAGTGACCCGGCGCCTGCGTCGCACAAGGCAGCAGCCTCGGCCAGGTCCGGCCTAGGCCCCACCGGGGCTGTGTCTGACGCGGTCGCCAGACCGGTCCGTGAGGTAGACCGGCAGAACGTGCCGTCCAGCTCGGGTGGTAGCTCACCGAGTAAGTCCGGCGCCGGCAGCGCCTCGTCGCGCAAGGCGTCGCCGCCTCCACCAGAACGCGACAGCTCGGACGCTTCGCGTTCGGACAGCGACTCGGATGCTCCGGCTCCCCGCTCCGCATCTGCGTCGCGGCGCTCGAGCGGGGCGAGCTCGGGTGGCACATCGAGTGGGTCGTCCGCGCAGGAGGCCTACGACTACGCGATGAACACCCCGCAGGGCCGGATGGCCGGCTTCATTGCGGGAGCCTCCGGGGCACCGGTGGGATGATCCGATGGACATCTGTGAACCCTATGAGCCCGACCTTCAAGACGAGCTCATCGGCGACGCCATGGCCGTCGGCGGTCGTCGGTTCGTCGAAGAGGTCACGTTCGAGGCCACCGCTTTGGCCGAGCAGACATGCCCCTGGGACGGTCGCGGGGACGAGCCCGCGGCCTATCGCAGCGCTTGGCTAGCGCACCTCGGCCAGCTTGTCGCGGCGCGCCGCGCTGCTCTCGTCAGGTCCTCGGCAACCCCGCACCCCGACCCGAGCGACGTGTCGCCCCCGACCGCCGAGCAACAGCACTCACCCTTTGACCTCGACCCGCCCCTCGAGAAATGACCACTGGCCCCCAGCAGCGGCCCCGGGAAGAACTCGTGAACCCGAAGGAGCAACTCATGCGGTATCCGACTACGGACGACCTGATGCCGCAAGCTGGGATTCGAGACGAGTCGAGACCGGCTGCGGTCGCGCTCTCCCCCGCGGTCGACGACGATCCCGGCATCACGCCCGCCGAGCAGCAGGATGAGGCGCGACGTCTCCAGCTTCGCGCAGCGCTCGTGGCGGCGGCGACCCAGATCGTGCTCGCGATGGGCGATCTCGACGCAGACCAGGACTGCAGCCCCCGCTTGAGCGAAGCCTCGGCTGAGATGCAGCACGCGGTGGCGCTTAGCCGAGTGGGCTCTGCTGCCTGACTGCGGAGCGGTCAGCAGTTTCGGCAAACCAGAGGAGACGTCGTCGTGCTACCCATACGATCGTACTCAGTAGAGTCGTTGGCGAACTCGCCACAGCCCATCCTTGGCCTGGGTGAGCTCGATCGTCGCCGCCACCGACTCGATCGGGGGGACCGCCGCACTCTGGACGTCGCAGCTGGTCCGAAGGTTCCCGGTCACCTGGACGGAGACGACGCTCGCAGTCCGTGGCGCCTCAGCTGGAATCACCCCGGCCGGCCCCTCGACCGTGGTCCTGCAGCGATTCGCGACGAAGTCGTCCCAGTCTGCGCCAGCAGATCCGGTGCGGGCCTGCTGATACTGCCTCTGCAGCTCCCCGGTGACCACCGGCAACGCCCGGTCGATCCACTCGGTCGGGCTCGCGTCCCGATAACTCAGCTCCCGCGATGCTCGCAGCCACGCGATCGCGCTGGTCACCGGATCAGAGCGCGGGACAGCGGCCTGGAGAGGGCCGTCGCTCCGCGGGACTGACACGGCCGTATCGCCGGAGCTTGGAGCGGAGCTGCCAGAAGTGGCCACCCCGACGAAGTAGGCGCCGACCGCGAGGGCGCCGACAACGAGCACGCACACCACCGGGCCGCGCCATCTGGACCTTCCAGGCCGTGCGTGATCCATGCCCATGTTCCGCCTCATGCTCGAAGTCATCTCCGCTCTATGCCTCCAACTGTATAGTTCATCTGCCCAACAATCCGTACTCAAAGGAGGGTCGTCGTTGATGCCACGGCTCCACATCCCCCAGGTTGCGGGCGTCGCAGGCGGTGTGGGTACATCGACGATCGCGGCCGCGCTCCGCGCCGACGACTGCGGCATCTACCGAGGCGGAGCGCCCGTCGACGTGATGGTCTGCCAATCGACCCTCTACTCCGTCGGGTGCGCACAGCGCGCGATCAACGCCAGCCCACGGCCCCCGGTCCTGGCGGTCGTCAGCGACACCCCCGCGGGAGTGGGCCCCAACACCCGGGCCCGCCTGCGCATGACCGAGCCCCACGTCCAGGGGATCGTCGTCGTGCCGTTCGTCAGCGAGTGGCGAGAAACCGACGCCCAATACGAGCAGGCCCGCGACGTCTTGGCCACCGACGGGGCTAAGCACCTGCGCGCGTTCACCGACGCCGTCGAGCACCTCGTCCAGTACCTCGTATCCGCTCAGGAGCGCGCGGCTTCCACGCGGAATTCCCTGCCTCCGTTTGCTTCACTCCACCACCCGGCATTCCCCTGAGGAGCACCCTTCATGTCGCTGTGGCACACCATTCTTTCTCAGGTCCCCAATCCGCCGGCAACTGAGCCTCCGGGGCTGGGCTCTATTACCAACACCGTTCTGGGCTGGCTCAAGTACGGCGCGCTCGTCGGCGGGGTCGCCGGCCTGCTGATCTGCGCCATTCAGATCATCATCGGCCGCCGCAACAGGAATCAGTACGCAGCGGAAGGACTGACGGGCTCGATGTGGGTGATTGCCGGTCTGGCCCTCGCCTCTGCTGCCGCCACGCTCGTGGGTGTCTTCACCATCTAGCCAGACCCTGGGCGGAATCGAACGGAGTGCACGGGTGGCATACATCGTAGGAGAATACGGCGGGAAGCGTCGCCGTCGACGGCCGCTCCTCATCGTCCTCGCGGTAGTCGCTGTGGTCGTCATCGTGGCTGGCGCGTTCATTTTTGGCCATCGCGGGACCTCCAAAGCAACGCCGCAGCGCGCCGACCAGGGCGACCAAGCCGAGTCCATTTCATGGGAGATGGCCGGCGCTCAACCTGTTCCTGTCTCAAGCGATCACGGACCGCGAATGATCTCCGCTGGTCTCGCGTCCGGCTTCAGCGACGACGAGCTCGGTGCTGTGATCGCGGTCATCAATATCGATGCGCGTCTTTCGCCCGCTCTGGGGCCGGCGGTGTACGAGCCGACACTGCGACAGCAGTGCGTCGGCGACATCGACGGCGTGCTTCAGGCCTTGCCAACCGTCGTCCGCCAGGGGACTCCTGATTCGACATTCCCCACGCAGTACTACTACAAGATCATCGATGGCTCCGTCGCGGCCAGGGCCCTCGATGTCTCGATCGTCGCCGCTACGCCGCAGGCTACGCAGCTCGGCGGATACGCCGAGCTCACCAGGACCGTCTACTGGTACCAGGGCGACTGGAAACTGCAGGTCCCCACGCCGCGCCCTCGCATCATCAACTCCACGGACGGCTACACGCCGCTGGGAGGTCAACCCCATGCCTGAGTGCGATCCGACCAAACCCTATTTCGAGCAGTGCACCCAGGCGGTGCAGCAGCTCAAGGACAA
The DNA here is from genome assembly GCF_036984265.1 of Pseudonocardia sp. D17. Lineage (NCBI taxonomy): Bacteria > Bacillati > Actinomycetota > Actinomycetes > Pseudonocardiales > Pseudonocardiaceae > Pseudonocardia > Pseudonocardia sp. D17. The sequence goes on from NZ_BPRG01000021.1 coordinate 8,239, forward strand.
GCTCAGCCCCTTCGGCGGCTGCGGTGTCGATGTCGGCTGCCACGCCGAACAAGTCGCGCAGGACGCGTTCGAGAAGATCGCCGCCCGAGCAGGTGAGGCGGCCGCAGACCTAATCGGCAAGGCCTTCACCTGGTGGATCAAAACACCCACGACGGGCCTCGACGTCGGCGAAGTCGAGAAACTCCAGAACTACACATTGCCGATCGCGGCAGCTGTTCTGGTTGGTTCGGTCCTGTTTCAGGCGATCCGCATGACCGTGTCCCGCAAGAAGGATCCAGCCGTCGCTGTTGGCCTCGGCCTCATCCGTTATGCCGTCATTACCACTATTGGCGTCGGCCTGATCGCCGCGGCACTGACCGCAGGAGATCAGTTCGCCGGGTACCTGGTCGATCAGGGCGTCGACGCCTACACCGAACGCATGAAGCAGATATTCGCCGTCGGGCTGGCGACAAACCCGTTCCTCCTCCTGGTCCTAGCCCTCATCGGCGTGATACTTGCCGCCATCCAATGGGCCATTACGTTTATTCGACAAGCGGGGATCGTCGTTCTGGCCGTCCTGCTACCGCTTGCGGCATCCGGCTCTATCAATGACTCGACCAAGGTGTGGATGCAGCGCATCACCCCATGGCTTCTGACCCTCATCTTCTATAAGCCGATCGCCGCCATGATCTACCTCATCGGCTTCAAGCTGTTCGGTGAGAGCGACGATCTGTCCACGATGATGATCGGGCTCCTCATCATGGTGTTGGCCGTCATCGCCATGCCCGCGATGATGCGCTTCTTTTCGTGGTCCCAAGTGGCCGCGACGGGCGGCAGCGGAGCGGGCGGGGCGCTGGCGATGGGCGCGATGGGCGCCATGGGCGCCGCGTCGCTGCGGTCTCGGATGATGGAGAACTCCGGTCCGGGTAGTGCGCCCGGCGCAGGGTCCGGCGCACCGTCGGGAGGCGCGCCCGGCGGGGGCCAGGGTCAATCGCCTGGCGGGAGTGCCGGCCGCCCTGGTGGCCTCCCGGGGGGCGGGCCGAGCGGGGCCAGCGCGCCTAAGGCGAACGGCGCCGGAGCGGCTGGGGGTGGCGCCGCCGCCAGCGGTGGCGCCACCTCGAGCGGCGCGGCGGCTGCGGGAGGGGGCGCGGCCGCGGGGGGCGCGGCGGCCGCGGCAGGCCCGGCCGGAGCGGCAGTGGCCGCCGGAGCCGCGGTCGCACAGCGGGTTCAACAGGCAGGCCACGCCGCGGTTGACGGCTTCACGAACGGTGCGCAGCAATGACGGGCGCAGACGTACCGACGACCCGGACCTACGGCAACTGGCGCCGCGAGAGCGGATTCGGCATCGGCCGGCTGGGACCAGCACAGACGATGACGGTGTTCGGGGCGGTACTCGTCCCCATCTTCTGCGTCTACATCTCACCCAGCGTCGCGCTATTCGTCGCCGTCGTCGCAGCACTGGTCCTGGCGGCGGTTCTGGTTCGGATGGGAGGGCAGTCGCTCGCGGACGTCGTCACGCGCAGCATCCGGTTCACCCGGGCCCGGCACGCGGGCTGGACGGAGCTGTCCGGCGGAATGCTCACCGACCACCCCCGCAAGCACGATCTTCCTGGCCCGCTCGCACCACTGGTGCCTCTCGACGTCGACGACGGCCGTGGCGGCAAGCAGGGTCTGCTGTGGGACCGGCGAACCGGCTGGCTCACAGCGGTGATCCGGGTCAGCCCGGTCGGGCTCGACCTGGCTGACCGGTCCCAAGCAGACGCGTGGGTCGCGGCCTGGGGGGCGTGGCTGGCCGATCTCGGCTACCACCATCTGGTGCGCCACATCGCGGTCACCGTGGACACCGCCCCCTCGGGCGGCACGACGTTGCAGGACTACGTCACCGAGCGGATCGACCCACGCGCACCGGAGACGGCCCGCTCGGTAATGAGCGAGCTGGTCGCGTCCACGCCGACGACGATCGCCGACGTCGACACCCGGGTGTCGATCACCTTCGACCCCACGCGCGCGGTGCCGCGCCCTGCCGACCTGCTCGGCGCGGTGACCGAGGTGACTCGGTGGCTCCCGGGCATGGAGTCCAGCCTGGCGATGGCCGGGGTCGCAGTGCTCGGCCGGGCGACGGTCGAGTGGCTGACCGGCCGGTTGCGGATCGCCTTCGACCCGGCCAGCCGACCCGACGTCGCCCGCGCCCGCAACGGCGCCAGTTCCGATCTGCTGCTGTGGAGCGAGGCCGGCCCCGTCCGCGCCCAGGAGGGCTGGGAATCGTGGCGGCACGACTCGGGGATCTCCGTGGCCTGGGCGCTGTCGGAGGCTCCTCGGCAGGCCGTGGTGGACCGGGTGCTGACCCCGCTGCTGGCCCCGGGCCCGTTCCCGCGGCGGGTGACGCTGCTCTACGAGCCCTACTCGGCCGGTACCGCAGCCACGGAGGTCGAGCGCGAGATCACGAACACGCAGGTGCGACGCGCGTTCGCCCAACGCACGCGTCGTGACGAGACACAGCGCGAGCGCGACGACTTCGCCCGAGCGTTGCAGTCTGCTCGTGAGGAGGCAGAGGGCGCCGGTGTCGGCAAGTTCTGCCTGTACGTGTCGACCACGGTGGGCGCCGAGGAGCTGCTCCCGGCGGCCACCGCCGACGTCGAGCAGCGCGCGGGGCAGTCCAAGCTGCGGCTGCGCCGACTCCGCGGAGCGCAGGCGGCCGGGTTCGCCGCAGCGCTTGGCGTCGGGCTGAACCCGGCGGAGCTCGCGCGGCGGGCGTTTCGGTGATCGCCCTCCGCCGTCACCCCAGCTCTCGGAGGATCAGATGAGCCGCTCCCTGCGCACGACCCTGTCCCTGCGGCGAGAGGCCGCCGCCGACCCGGTGCGCCGCCCTGAACGTGGCGGTATCGACCCCGCTGGAGAAACGCGCGATCGCCCGGTCCCGCGGTCATGGGGATGGGCCGCCCCGCACAGCGGTCGGGCCGCGAACGTCGAGGCCGGGATCTCCTACCAGGGCACGACCCAGCAGGTCTGCGGGTTGTTCCCGTTCGCGGTGAGCTCCGGCGCGGCGACACCGGGTGTCCCGGTGGGCCGCCACATGCACACCGCCGAGCCGATCGGCCTCGATCCCTCGGAGTGGCTGCGCGAAGGCCTCGTGTCCAACACGGGCATGTGGATCCAGGGGCAGCCGGGCATCGGGAAGTCCACGATCGTCAAGCGGCTGATGACCGGGCTGGTCGCCTTCGGGTTCACCGGGATCGTGCCCGGTGACGTGAAGGGCGAGTACTCGGCGCTGATCGAGAACCTCGGAGGTCGGGTCTGGCGTATCGGGCGGGGGTTGCACTCACTGAACCCGCTCGACGCCGGGCCGCTCAAGCAGGCCGTGGCGCAGACGTCCGGGGAGGAACGCACTCGGCTGCTGGAGACGGTGCGTGCGCGGCGACGCTCGCTGCTCGAGGCCCTCGTGGTCATCGTGCGGCGCGCCGAGGTCACCGTCACCGAGCGGCGTCTGCTCGACGTCGCCCTCGACCTCGCCGTCGCCGCGGACCACACGATGGAGCCGACGATTCCCGACGTCGTGCGGGTGCTGACCAATCCGCCGGCCGAGCTGCTGTCCATCACGGTCTGCGAGAGCGAGCAGGCGTTCCGCCGCGACTCGCGAGACCTGCTCAACACCCTCGGGCTGCTGTGTGCGGGGGCGATCCGCGGCATCTTCGACCGCCCCTCCTCGGTCACCGCGGACCTCGACACGCCGGCTCTGTCCCTGGACATCTCCGCCCTCGACGACGACGAAGACGAGGTCGTGGCCGCGGCGATGCTGTCGTCGTGGGCGTGGGCCGCAGCGGTCATCGACGGCTCGGCCGCCATCGGCCGGCGCCGCAACGTCTTCCGCGTCCAGGACGAGCTGTGGCGGGCCCTGCGAGTCGCGCCCGGGCTGGTCGAGCGGTCCGACCGTGTGACCCGCCTCGGCCGCCACCGTGGCGAGGTCTCGGCACAGGTCACGCACTCACTTGATGATCTGGAGGCGCTGCCGACGGAGGCGGACCGGGCCAAGGCCCGGGGCATGGCGGCCCGTAACGGGATCATGGTGCTGGGCGGGATGGCCGACAAAGAGCTCGACGGGATCCGCCGCATCACCCCGCTGACCGCGCAGGAACGTGGGCTCGTGCGGTCGTGGGCGGCGCCGCCGACCTGGGTGTCTGGCTCGGCGCACCCCGGCCGCGGGAAGTACCTGATCAAGTCCGGGGAGCGGATGGGGCTCCCGGTGGCGATGTCGCTGGTGCCCACTGAGCTGCGTCTCTACGACACCGACCAGGCCTGGCGTCGGGAGCCGGTGCGATGAGACATCCTCTGTCAACCTTCGGGTCAGGCTGCTCGTCCGAGGGCTCGGTTGCG
>NZ_BPRG01000022.1:0-16165 GCF_036984265.1 Pseudonocardia sp. D17
GCGATCCTCGGACTGGGCGACGACACCCCCGCCCGGGACTTCGCGGAGGCCTGCCGTGGCGTCTAACCGCAGTCCCACAGCACTAGAGTCCCTGATCGACCCAAACAGTCCTGGTGCTTTCGAGTTGAATGACACCAGCCTCCGCGCAGCTTATGGGTGCCACCCCACCGGGGTAGTCGGAATCTGCGCACTTGCCGACAAGCGTCCACGTGGAATGGTCGTCAGTTCCTTCGTCCCGGTGTCGCTGCGCCCACCTCTTGTGTCGTTCTGTGTCCAACACTCGTCAACCACGTGGCCTCATCTGCGAACTAGCCCACGACTCGGACTCAGCGTGCTCGGCGCACGACAGGAAAAGATCGCCACACGCCTCGCCGGCCCAACTGAGCGGCGGTTCGACGGGCTTACGACCAGTGATTCCTATGGAGGCGCCCTAGCAATCGACGGGTCAGTGTCTTTTCTGAACTGCTCGCTCGAGCAAGAAGTGCCGGCGGGTGACCACCTGATCGTACTTCTCCGGATTCACTCACTCCGCGCTCGACCTAGTAGTCCGCCGATCATCTTTCACGGAAGTCGTTACCGCACCGTCCGCGAACTCTGCTAACGCGGGTAGTGGCAACGCTACTAGAGGGGTGTTCCAGACGCTGGTCCGCCTTGGGGCTGTTTCAAGATCGGTGTTTCCTGCCCGACGCGCCGGGCGGAGGTCCGACGGGATGGGCTCTGTAAATGACGACATCGGACCCTGTGAGTCCACGCAGGGGTAAGGCCAAGCCGGCGCTGAGCTGGGTCGCACCCGATGGGCGATGCGCTAGGAGCCCCTGTGATCAACGCCTTCGCCGTCACATTCGGTGAATGCTGGGCCGGGAGCCGAGACCTACTGACAGCAATGCCGAAAACGCCAATCGCGAGAACCTGCCGGCCTGAAGAGTCTTCGTATTCCACGCGAACGGACGTCGAGGCGAGGCATTCGCTGCCGGCCCGGACCGCGTCCTTCAACGATAGCGTCAAGAGCGGGGCTGTGCCCCGGGTCAACGTGGGTGTCGTGTGTCGTGGTAGCCGCCAAGGAGTGATTACCCGAGGAATAGCGGCTGCGCCGGTGCGCGCCCCCCGTGGCTGAGTTGCATCACGCGCGAATCGGATAGTCCCACGCGAAGAGATTGCTCAGGATCAGCTGCCCCTTCGTGTTCGCGGTGTCGAGCGTGACCTCGCCGCGGTACTTCGCAGCCGGCCTCATCTCGTAGGGCAGTGCCTTCCCCGAGTGGCAGTCGTAACCGATCTGAGTTGGGCCCTCCGTTACTCCGTCTTCACCGACCGTGGACCACGAACTCGACTGCGGGACTCCCAGTCCCGAGCCCCAGGTGTCCGAGGTCTCCACACGGACGGCTAGGAGTAGCCGGTGCCCGCGGGTCGGCGCGGGAAGGTACTGGTCGCACTTCGGATCGAGAGTGATCGAGTCGAGAACGATCCGCGCGGCCCACGGGCCGGGGTTGTCTGTGGCCTTCGTCTCCGCGACCTTGCCAAGCTGCTTGAGCAGCATGCCCCCGGGCAGCTCAACTCGCGGGCCATAAGTCTCGATGTCCGCCGGGGTTTGTGTCTTCGCGTCAGCGTTGGTGTCTGTCGACGCAACAGCCGTTGTTGCGGGTACGCCGAAGCCCACTGGCGGTGACTTCGTCGCGCTATTGGAGCAGGCAGCCAGGAGGCTGACAGCGGTCAGGGCGGCAATAGCGAGCAGGGAGCGGCGCACACGTAACGCTTCGGCGCCGAACCGACCGGCGTTACCGCTGGACCGCCTGACTGCTTGGGGTGAAGCCGCGGCCATCGACTGCCAGGCGGCCAGTCCGGACGCCGTCGACGTCGGCCCGTAGCTGGTCCCAGTCCGCGCGTTGGGTGACGTCGACGCTGCGGGCGAGGAACGGGCGCAGTGCCCGGTGCAGGACGAGGACCCGGCCCCGTTGGAGGGTGCGCAGGTCGCCGGGGCGCAGGGTGGGGACGGTTTCGATGCCGTATGAGCTGCGGCTGCCGCCGCTCCACCAGCCCTCGCTGTGGTGCTGTGCCCGTACCTGGTCGTGGTGCCCGGCGAGGGTGGACAGCCATTCCAGCGCGTGGGAGTCCTTGAGCCCACCCCAGACGCTGAGGGTGGTGGTGTTGTCGAGCAGCTGCCGGGCCCGGGCGGGGGTGAAGGTGTCTTCGAGCTGAGCCAGTGACTGCGCGGCCCAGTGGATGATCACGCCGCGGCCGGCGGAGTCGGAGACGATGTCGGGGAGCTGGGGGAGCGGGGTGGCGTTGGGCAGCTCGTCGAGCACCGCGGTGGCCGGCGGGTCGAGGCGGCGGGTCGGGTAGTCGAGGGCCATCTCCTGGGCGGTGGTGAGCCAGTGCTCGGCGAACGCGGTGAGCAGCGGGGTGGCTTGGGCGGCCTGGTGTTCACCGGCGATGAGGAACACCGAGCCCTGGCGGCCGATGAACGAGCGGGGGTTGAACCCGTCCCCGGGCGGGGGGGAGCACAGGTCGCGCAGGGTGGGGTCGAGAAAGGGCTCGATGACCCGCCGCACCGACATCCAGACGGCGTCGGCGGTGCGGGCGACCATCCCGATCTCCGCGGCCAGGTTCGCCGCGATCTGCGGGTAGTGGCGTTCGAGCATGGAGACGGGCTCGAGGTCGGCGGGTTTGGTGGTGGCCCACCGGATCAGCGAGTCGATCCCGCGGTGGTAGAGCGCGGCGGCGAGCAGGTAGGCGGCGAGCACGAACGTGGCGCGTTCCCGGAAGACCCGGTCGTTCCCGGCTCCGGCGCCGCCGCCGGCTTCGACGGCGACCGCGGAGGCTTCGACCATGGTGTGCGCGCGCCGGTAGGCGGTGGGCAGGTCGTGGCAGCCTTGGATCGGGGACCAGCGCAGCCGCGCCGGCCAGCTGGTGGCGCCGGTGGCGTCGAACACCAGCACGGGCCCGGCCAGGGGGCGGCGGGTCCGGGCGAGCGCGGCGAACTCGAGCAGGTCGGGTTTGGTCGTCGAGCACAGCAGCGCCCCGGGGGCGGCAAGGGCTTTGTGCACGAGGTCGCGGCGGGACTTCCCGGACTGGGTCGGGGCCAGAGTGCCGGTGGGGTTCTCCAACGGGGTGCACAGCCGGCGGCCGCGGCGATCACGGTGCAGCGGCGCCGCCACCTCCTCGAGCGGGGCGTGGCGCCGTTCGGCGGAGGAGAGGCTGGGGCGGGTCCACGCGGCGGTGCGCCGCGCAGCAGACAGGGACAGCTCGCGGGCAATCTCGGCGCGGGTGGCGTGCCCGGCCGGGCCGGGCCCCCACCGCCGCCACGCCCACACCCCCGCGAGTCCGGCGGCGGTGAAGAACACCAGCTCGAGCACCGCCGCGGTGACCCAGTACAGGCCCGGGTGACCGGCGAGGCTCGCCGACCACGGCGCTCCGGCGGCCGCCCCGGGGTCGGCAGGGTGGGTCAGGATCGCGAACCCCAGCCGCACGACCTGCCCGGGCATGGCCCAGAACAGCCCGCCCCCGGCCAAAGAGGCGGCGACGGTGAGTGCGGCGACCAGGAGGCCGCCGGCGGCGAAGGCGGCCATGGCCAGCCCGAACCCGAGTGCGGCGAGCGCGAGGTCCTGGTCGGAGACCGCGGAGCGGCCCAGGAAGCTGGAACTGCTGCTGCGGGTCATCGGGGGGCTCCTGCGGCCAGCGCCGACGGTGGCGGGGCGGGTTCGCCGGGCGGGCCGGCGATGTGGCGGATGGTCACGATCTGCGGGGTCCATTTCGACAGCGGGGAGACGATGACGCCGGTGGAGCTGTCGTAGGCGTCGACGACGACGCCGTGCCCGACATACATGCCGACGTGGCGCGGGTTGGACGGCGAGCCGAGCGAGCCGGGGGTGAGCAGCAGATCCCCGGGGGCGAGCTGGGACAGCGATCCCACGGGCGTGCCGGCGTTTTTCTGGCTGACGGTCCCGGCGGGGATCGGGACGCCGGCGGAGGCCCAGGCGGCGAGCATCAGCCCGGAGCAGTCGAACGCGTCGGGGCCCTTGGCCCCCCACACGTACGGGGCGCCGATCTTGGAGATGACGTAGGAGACCGCGGCACGCTGCTGCGGGTCGGCGGGCAGGGTGAACCCGGGCGGCATGTGGTGGCGGTCCAGATCCTCGGGAGAGAGCGGGATGCTCGACCCGCCCTGGTCGGCGCAGCCGAGCGTGGCGAACGCCGCGGCCTGCGCGGCCGCGTCGCCGCCGGGCGCGGGCGCGGTGTCGGTGGGCGGGGGCGGATTGTCCGGGCCCTTCCAGAACCGCTCGACCAGCGCGGCCGCGGGGGGTTCGGCGGGGGCGTAGCGCTCGGGGAACGCCGAACGCTGCACGGCCTGCTCGGCCACCCCGGCCGGCAGGGTGGGCCAGCCGGGGACCTGCACCAGCCGGTCGTAGAAGGTGGCGGTGGACAGGGCCGGGTTCAGGATGGTGGCCGGGCTGCCCCAGCCCTGGGAGGGGCGCTGCTGGAACAGCCCGAGGGAGTCGGCGTCGCCGTAGGTGACGTTGTTGAGCTGGGACTCCACGATCGCGGTCGCCACGGCGATCGCCGCCGCCCGCCGCGGCAGGGCGCGGGCGACGGCGATCTCGACGATGGTCTGGGCGTTGCCGGTCTGCTCGGCCGACCAGGACCGCGGCCCGATCTGCTGGCTGCCTCCGCCGGTGCCGCCGTCGCCGCCGCAGCCCCCGGCCAGCGCGCCGCCGAGGGTGGCGATCGCGGCGAACCCGCCCAGCACGGCGGTGCAGAGCAGAAACCACACCGCGCCCGCGGCGACGACCACCGTCGTGCGTGAGGACCCCACCGCCGGCCTACCTGCCCACCGGCCGACGGCCCCGGACCCGGACCCGGCCCTTGCCCTGGTGGGCGGTGCCGGAGTTCACGCGGCGCCCGCCTGTGCCTGGTCGGCGGCCTGGTAGAGCGCGTAGCCGACGTCGCCGAGGGGGCGGGCGGCGAGCAGCCCGGTGTCGTCGTTGTGGAAGCTGGTGACCGCGACGACGGTCCCGGCGCCGGTGCCCGGGTTGAAGCCGGCGAGCCACGGCCCGCCCGAGGAACCCGGGGTCATCGCGCACGGCATCGCCAGCGCGTTCGCGCTGCTGCGGTCGACGACGACGGCGCTGGTGAAGCAGCGCCGCAGGCTGCGCCCGTCGAACGGCGCCTCGACCGGATACCCGAGCGCGGTGATCGCGGTACCGGCCGTGGGCGCGGTGAACGCGATGCCCTCCGAACCGACGACGTCCTGGACGCTGCGCCCGTTCAGGGGACGGATTCGCAGGAACGCGACGTCGTAGGCGATGTCGCCGGTGTCGCGCCACCGGGAGTCGACCCAGGCCCGCTCGATCTGCCAGCGCCCGAACGGCGTCGCGTCCCCGGTACGGCCGGGGATGAACTCATCCAGCGCCACCCAGCCGCGGCCCGGGAACGCACCGGCCATCGGCCCGGACGCGGGCCAGTACACACAGTGCGCCGCGGTGACCGCGACACTGCCGGTCCTCGAGGAGACGACCGTGGCGGTGCACGAGCTCTGCGACGACAGCATCTGCCCGACCGAGATCGCCTGCTCCGCCTGATAGAACGCGCCACTGGCGCCGGTGCTGGCCGCGCGGGTAGAGCTCGGCGCGGCCGGCCGAGCCTGCGCCGGTCCGGCCACGTCGTCTCGCAGGGGCCGAGCAGGCGCAAGGACCAGCACCCGAGACTCGGCCCCCGGCGCCCCGGCGGCGGGCAGCGCGGCGGCCGGCGCCCCGGCGGCGGGAAGCGCGGCGACCGGAGCCTGTGGTGCGGGAGCTGGCGGCACGGAGGCAGCCATCGAAGGCACGACCAGCGCCATAGCAACTGCTGCGGCCAGGACGTGCGCGATGACCGGTCTGACCCCCCTGCTCCGCTGGGTGGACGCGGTCGAGGCGGCTGGGCGCGCGGCGGTGGTCACTGGTCCGTCCCGAGAAGCGGCTGCGAACCGCTCGCGCCGGAGTCCGAGCCGGAGCCGCTGCCCAGGAGAGCGCTGGTGACGGCGGGGATCGCGCCGGTGACGTTGCCGAGCAGGGTCACGCCGGGGTGCGCGGCGGGTGGGGTGTTGCCGTCGCCGAAGGTGTTGGCGCGCACGGTGATCCCGGCCAGGGAGTCGGTGTTGTAGGTGATCGCGCCGCGGCGGTTGCCGCCGAGCTTGTTGCCGGTGACCGTGACGTCGGAGAGCTGTCCGCTCGACTCGACCCAGAAGTCAATCCCGGCGCCGACGTTGTCGCGCACCACGTTGTCGCTGACCGTGACGTTCGCGAGCCGGCGGGTGGTGGAGTAGTTCTCCACGGCCAGCCCGATGCCGGACTTGCTGGCCTCGGTGGCCCCCCACACCTGGTTACCGGTGACGGTGAGGTCGTGGGCGGAGTCGAGGTAGATGTTCGGGCCGCGGTTGCCCCACACCTGGTTGTCGTGGATCAGGCCGTCGGCGGCTTCGTACTTGGCGTCGATGCCTTCCTCGCCGTTGTCGTGCACGGCCGAGCCGACGATCTCGAAGGTCTTCGTGCCGACGATGGAGATGGCCTCATTGCTGGCCGAGGTGCCGCGGGCGTTGTTGCCGTGCACGTTGGCCCCCTGCACGAGCACGTCCTGGCCGTCGGAGAGCACGATGCCGCCGTCCTGGGAGTCGGCGACCTCGCAGCGGCGCACGACGATGTGGTCGATCTTGTCGCCGTAGATGCCGTGGCTGGACGAGCCGCGGATGGTCAGCCCGACCAGCCGGACCCAGGAGCGGCCGTCGAGGGACACCAGCCCGTTGCCCTCACCGCCGCCGGTGATCACCACGCTCGCGCCGGGTGCGGCGGCGATGGTGAGCCACTTGCCCGGCGCGCCGTCGCGGGACACGGCGAACCCGGGGTAGGTGCCCGCGGCGACCTGCACGGTGTCACCAGGCTGGGCTGCGGCGACCGCGGAGCTGATGTCGCGGTAGGCGCCACCCGCGCCGACGGTCAACGTCCGGCCGCCGCCAGGGGCGCCGTCGTCGATGCCCTTCACCGCCCCGGCCCCGGTCGCTGTCTCGTCCTGCGCTCCCGAGTCCTTCCCCGCTGCGGTGCTGGACCAGGTGCTGCCGGACCCGGTGCTGCAGGTGGTGGGGGTGCCGGCGCTGAGCCCGGCCTTCACGAGGGCGTCGTGGATGGCTTTCGCGCGCGGGTCGGTCGCGGAGGCGGTGGCCGCGGCGAGGTCGGCGGCCGCCGCGCGCCACCCGCACGACACCGCAGCGCCCGGAGCGACCCTCGCGAGCGGCGGGGTGTCGGCGGCGTGTGCGGTCCCGGCGCCGGTAGTGAGCAGGATGAGCGCGGCCGCGGCCGCGACCACCCAGCGGCGCCGACCCACCAGGACACGGAGGTGCGGGCTGGTCACCGGGGCGCCCCGAGGTGGTGGCCGTTGACCCGCCCCAGCAACGCCGCCGCGCCCACCGGGTCGGGACCCGGCTGCTGGGATGCCGCCGCGGGGGCTGTGGGGGTGTGGGCGCGGAGCTGGGCGTTGGTGTCGAAGATCCGCTGCTCGGTGGCCGAGAGGACGGTCTGGACCTTCCACCCGGGGTGGTTCTCGATCTTCCACAGGGCGCGGCCGCGGCGTTCCATGGCCCAGCCGTTGGTGACGTCCTGCTCGCGCTCGGACAGCGCGAGCTCGGTGGCCAGCTCGTCGGCGACCCGGGTGGACTGGCCGAGCAGGATCCGGGTCGAGCACAGCGCGAGCAGGTCTTTGGCGATCGCGACCTCCTGCGAGCCGGCGGCGCCGACCGAGAGCAGGTCCGAGGGCTTGTGCATGACCAGCAGCTGGATCTTGCGTTCCGCGCGCGAGAGCCGCAGGTCGGAGTCGACGGCGTGCACCGCGCGCAGCCCGAGCCGCATCTGCCGCCAGACCTCGTCGCGCACGACGATGCGGATCTCGCCGTCGTCTTGCAGGTCGGTGATCATCGATGACCAGGATCCGAGGCAGGTCAGCGCGACGGCGATGGCCTGGTCCCCCCGCGAGCGCAGCAGCGACAGGTCCATCGACTGGATCGGGGCGTCCCAGTCCAGGGCGAAGTTGGTCGGCTCGTCGAACAGCCCGGCCAGCGGGCCGTGGACGAGGTTGGACAGGGCGTCGGTGATCAGGCGGGTGTGGTCGAGGAAGGCGCGCTGGTCGGCGAACCGGGCCACCTGCCACAGGTCCTCGTCGGGGTGGGCGAGGGCGCGGGCGACATCGGGGATGGTGATCGGGCGCAGCCGGGTGCTGCCGGCCTCGGCGCCGACCAGGCGGCGCAGCACCACCGAGAGCACGAGCTCGTCGGTGACGGTGGGCTGATAGCCCTGGGTTTCGGCCAGCGCGGCGAGCAGCTTGGTCCAGCGAGCCAGGATCCCGGTCAGCTCCTCGCGCTGCCGCGCCACCGACCATCCCGACCAGCGGGCCGCGAGCGGGCCGAGGTCGAGGGCGTTGAGCCGGGCGGCGCTGCCCCGGCCGAGCGCGATCGGGGTGATCCCGAGCGCGCGCAGCAGCGGGGTGTACTCGCCCTTGACGTCACCGGAGATCAGCGTCTTGATCCCGAACAGCATCATCCGCAGGCAGAACGCCACCACCGTGCTGCTCTTGCCGCGGCCGGGTTCGCCGAAGATGACCATGTTCGGGTTGGTGGACAGGCCGCGGAGCAGCCATTCGATGGGGTGGCAGTAGAACGCGCCGCCGGAGAGGACGTCGTAGCCCATGCGGGCGCCGATCGCGGGGACGCCGTTCGCGGCGAGCAGCGGGAACAGGCCGCCGATCTCGCCGGTGGTGGCCTGGTAGACCGGCACCCGGGCGGCGGCCTCGACCGGCGCCCACCCGTTGCCGGTCTCGGCGCGGCCGCGGCGCGGGGCGAGCGCCCGGTTGATCCGCTCCCCGCCCCGGTCGGCAGGCTCGTCGTCGGCGGAGCCGCCGATGCTCATCGGGGCGCCGGGGGTGAACAGCGACATCAGGTCGTGGGCGTCACGCGGCCCGGACGGCGGGCCACCCGCAGCGCGGGCGGAGCGGGCGGAGCGGGCAGGGCGGGGGGAGCGGGGCAGGCGCATCAGTCCAGCGCTCCCCGCAGCCGGGGCAGCCCGATCCCGACCGGCAGCGCGGCGGCGACGAACGCGGAGTCCTGGGCGAGTTCCAGGCGCAGCAGCCGGAACCGGCCGCTCGCGTCGTTCTCCAGCTTCGCGGCGTGGTCCTCGAGGTTCCATCCGGCCGGGACGGTGATCGAGGCGGCGACGGTGAACCGGACCATCGAGTGCCCGGCGGCGACGGCGGACTCCTGGTTGCGCGCGCCGCCGGCTTTGCGGGCCTCGGCGGCGGTGGTGTTGAAGCCCTTGTTGGCCTTCCAGTCGGTCATGACGTTGTTGCGGAACCGGTTGGCCTGCACCGCCCGGTTCGCCGCCCGCGCCGAGAGGACCTCGTAGTGGATGGCCAGGGTGCGGCGCTCCCCGGCGGTCCGGACCGCGAGCAGCGGGCCGAGGGAGCCGAAGATGGTGCCGGCCTCGGGCATCATCACCGCGTAGGACACCGAGGAGAACCCGTCGTGGTGATACGCGCGGGCGGCCGGGGTCGGCGCGAACGTCGGCCCGGCGGCCGCCAGCGGCAGGCCGGAGTCCTCGACACCAGCGGCTGCGCCGTGGGTGAGCTGCTGGTTGGTCAGCACCGCCGCGGCCGCGGGGTTGAAGCCGGTGCGGATGGCCTCCGCCATCGCGGCGCTGGTCAACCAGGTGACGGTGCGGATGCCCAATGACTTCAGGGCGTCGTCGAGGCCGTCGAGGACCCGGTAGAGCACCGCCGCCCGCCCCGCCGTGCCCCCGCCCGCGGCGGCCGCGGGCCGGCGCAGCGCGGACTCGGTACCGGACACGGTGACGAACAGCTCCGTGCGCACCGACACCGAGCCGATGGTGGCGTCGAGCTCGTCGGTCGCGAGCCGGGCCAGGTCCGGGGCGCCCGGGTGTTCGTGGGCGGTGCGCCACACGTCGTACTCGGTGCCGTCGTCGGGCACGGTGCGCACCAGCAGCGACATCCGGTCGATGACCTCGCGGTGCCCGATCGCGATGAGCAGGTTCCCCAGCCTCGCCGCGAGCCGCTCGCACTCGGCGTCGGACAGCATCCCGACTCCGGAGTGGGTCAGCCGCGCGGTGGCGCCCCAGCGGCCGCCGCCGGTGTCGTGGATCAGGCACAACCGGCCCTGGTCACGAAACGGTGGACCGTCGGGGAACGCGACCCGGGCCAGGACACCGGGCAGGTCGGGTTCGTCGCGGGGACCCGGCAGCCCGGTGGCGGCCTTGGACTGCCACAGCGACCAGCGCATCAGGACTCCTGTCTGGAAGAAGATCAGGTCGGCAAGCCAGCGGAACGCCGACCGGCCGCGGACCGGGACGACGATCAGCGCGGCGAGAAGGCCATCGACGAGCAGCCAGCCGAACGCCTCGGCCCACCGCCCCGCCGACAGGCTCAGCAGGACCGGGGCGACCAGGGCCAGGCAGGCCACGGCCTGGGCCGGGGTCAGCCCGAGGACCCAGCCGGCGCGTTCACGGTTGTTGAGCTCGCGGTAGACCCGCAGCGACCGCACCGAGGTGTCGCTGCTGGCGCGGGTGCTCATGCGACCGGCGGCACGTCAGCCGCCGCGGCCGCGCCGCCCCCACCAGGACCACCCGAACCGCCACCAGGGCCACCACCCGATCCACCGCCGGGGCCGCCGCTCACGCCGGCCGGTGCTCCGCCCAGGGTCGGGGGCGCGATCGCCTGCGTGGGGGCGTCCGGGGACACCGGCAGCCCGCCGTCGACCGGGGCGGACCCATCAGCCCCCGACGAGCCCGACGAGGAGCTCGAGGAGGAGTTCGTCGAGTTGGGGTCGCGCTGGGAGCGGTCCTGGTTCTGGTTGCTGCTGTTGCTGTTCCCGGCTCCGGCCGGGCCGCCGTAGCCCCAGCCGATCCCGCCGCCGTCCATCTGGGCGTTGCCGAAGCTCGCGGCGGCCGCGGCCGCGCCACCGACCATCCCGCCCAGCTGCGACAACCCACCCCCCGAGCCGCCGGAGCCGCCGCTCGACGAGCCGCCGCTCGAGCCGGACGAGCCGGAGCTGGCGGCGTCGAAGCGCGAGGTGTTCGACTCCTCCGCGCTCGACTCGCCGGCCGCCGCGCCCGCCGAACCCGACGATCCGGAGCCGGAGGCGGCGGACAGGTTGGAGCGGAACGTGGCGCCGGCGGCGGTGCCGGGCTCGACGAAGGCGAGCAGCCGGAACACCGCCAGCGGGCAGAACAGCGACACCAGCAGCACCCCGGCGCCGGCGAGCAGCCCACCGATCCCCGAGGGCTGGCCGAGCATGTTCACCCCGATGACCAGCACGAGTGCCAGCGCGGGCTTGAGCACGATCGCGGCGATCGTCCAGCGCAGCGCGCGCCAGAACCAGCTCGAGGTCGTGTTGGTCATCAACCCGGCCGCGGTGATCGGCAGCGTCGCGACGAGCACGAGGATCACGGCCTGCCGGAAGACCATCTCCAGCAGGTAGCCGATCGCGGCCGGGATGACCCCGAACACGCTCACGATGCCCAGCACGACCGACCGCGCGCTGCCGTCGACCTGATCACCCAGGTCCGGTGGGGTGTCGGTGAAGACCTGCCCGAGCTTGGCGCCGTCGAGGATGCCGACGAAGTTGTCTGAGGCCAGGCCCTTCTGCAGCAGCAGCTGGGTCAGCCCGTCAGCACCGCCGAGCAGCACCGTGACCACGCCCAGGCTCAGCGCGCACGCCACCCCGAACGCGACCGGGCCAGACGCGACGCGCCAGAACCCGACCCCACCGCGCAGCACGGTGACCGCGAGCTGCCAGAAGAACAGCCCGAGCGCGACCGCCCCGGCAATCCACAACAGCGTCGGCCACACCGCCGAGAACGGCGACCCGGCTGCAGGCTTCCCGTCGGCCCCGGCCAAGTTGGTGTTGAACGCCAGCAGCCCGTCGACCAGCTCCAACGCGGTGCGCAGCAGCCACACCGACGCCGACCAGATCGCCTTCATGATCGAGTCGAGGATCGTGTTGAACGCCGACTCGAAGGCGTCCCCTAAGCCCGGGAAGTTGGGAATGATGCTGGTGGGCATCACGGTGTCCGGAGGGGTAGGTAGCCGGCGTCGAAAGCCTCGTCGGATCCCGGCCATGCGACGGGCCCGGCGGCGGCCGCCGCCCCGGGGGCGATCTGCCAGGTCCGCCCGTTCCACCGCATCGCCTGGCAGTCCCCGCCGCCACCGCTGAAGGGAACGCCGTTGGCGTTGGCGTCGACCTGACCGAGCACGCAGACGACCGCGTAACGGCCGCCGTCGGTCGTGCCCTTGATCAGCCCGGCCAGCGGGGTGAAGGTCAGGGAGAGGCTGTTGACAGAGCCTTGCTGTGGAAGGCGGGCCGCCCTGCGCGCATCGGCCAGGGTGCGGTGAATGCCGGTGGAGTCGACCTGCGGGGCGCCCGGGGCGGCGATCGAGTTGTAGGCCAGCTCGTAGGCCTGCGGGTCCGCTCCCTGTGAACCAACCCTGGTCAGCGCAGCGAGCTGGGCCAATGCACCCTCGGGAGTCGGGGGGAACTGGACAGGCATGATCCCGTTGTTGCCTCCCGGCGGCGGGAGGGTGATGAAGCCGAGCGGTGTGCGGGTGCTCAAGGCGTGCGGCTTGGCCGCTTCCTCGGGCAGCTGTGGCATCGGGCGGGTGGCCAGCGCGGTCTCCGCGGCCAGGTCCCAGCCGGGTTCCCCGGTGATCGGGTCGGTGGGCGGTGCGGACGGGCCGGGGTCTTTGCCCAGCCCGAGGATCACGGCGACGAGCCCGATGAGCAGCAGCATGACCAGCGCGCCGATGCTGGCCATCAGCAACCCGCCCCGGCGGCGACGCGCGGGGGCGGGGTGGGTGAGGTAGCTGGCCGGGGTCAGCAGCGGCGGCTGCGGCGTGCCCGGACCGGGGCTGGGCTGCTCGTCGCGGGGGAAGGGGACGCCGTTGGGGGTCATCGTCGCCATCCCGGGTCAGGCGTTGCCGGCGATGGTGGACAGCAGCACGTAGCCGATGGCGTAGAGGAACGCCGACCCGACCGAGGCGAAGATGGTGATCGCGCCCATCCGGCCGAAGCGGTGGTGGTCGGCGATCCGCCCACCGGCGAACATGGCCACGCCGGCGAAGAAGCCGAGCACGATCGCCGCCCCGGCACCCCACTTCACGTACCCGATGACCTGGGTGATCTTGTCCGCGCCGGGCGGGGCCGTGGCGCCCGGGTTCGGGATCTGCGCCGGCAGCACGCGCAGTGCGTGCAGGGTGTGGTCGGCCAGGGCCAACGTGAGGCTCATCGGGGTCCCTTTCGAGAACGGGAGGCGGGCGGGGGGAGCAGGTTCCAGCGGGTCAGCAGCGGGGCGAGCGCGTCGAGGAGCCGGTCGGGCAGCAGCTCGGGGGTGACCCCGGCGACGAGGACGTCATCGTCGTGGGGCAGGAAGACCGCGGTCTCGGTCATCGGTTCCAGCCGCCGCCCGGCCGCGCCGACCACCCCGGCGGGCCAGCGCTTGGCCCCGACCACGACCAGCTGGTACGGGAAGGTCGCCGCACCCGCGGCCACCCAGGGCTCGAGGCGGGCGAGGACCTGCTCGGCGTGGCGCAGCGACGGGCGGGTCGGGCGGACCACCAACAGCGGGCGCTGCGCGGGGGTCCCGAACCGCAGCCAGCCACCCGCCCCGGCCAGCGGGCTGGCCGCAGCCCGCCAGCCGTCGTGGCCGACGTCGACCACAGTGACGTGCAGCGGGTCGACCTCGGGCAGCCACTGCGGGGGCGGGGGCACCATCCCCGGCGTGATCACCGGCAGCCTCGACTCGAGCCGGGCGAGCAGGGCCTGCCCGCGCCAGGAGTACCGCAGCGCCAGATCCGGGGTCAGTGTTGAGGTCCACGGGCCCTCGGCCTCGGCGGCCGCGGCCAGCCCGGAGCGGGCCGGGTCGGCGGCGTCGATGAGCAGCACGCACCGCCCGGCCAGCTGCAGCGTGTCCGCGATTGCTGCGGCGACCACCGACGCCCCCGCGCCGGGGGAGCCGGACAGGACCGGGATCAGCGCGCCGAACCCGGCCCAGCTCACCGGCTCGGTCGCGGCGGGTGGCAGGTCCAGGGTGGTCATGGCGGCCGCGGCGCCCCCCATTCGCGCTGCGACCGCCCCCACGTCACCGCGGCCCGTGGCCGCGCAGCGGGCCGCGGCGGCCGCGGCCTCGGTGAGATCGACGGGGTCGATGCGGGTCGGGCCGGCTCCGGCGCGGGCTGCGTGCTCGAGGTCGGCGACGAACTCGGCCACCGTCGCGGGCCGCCCACCAGAGCTCCCCGCCGGCGGCAGGCCAGCATGTCCGACGGCGGTCACGACAGCCCGAGCTTGCGTGAACAGGCCGGCCAGGCCGAGTAGCCGCCGCGGTCGGCCTTGACCTTCTCCGCCACCGCGATCTGCTGCTCACGGGTGGCCTGGTCCGCGCTCGGCGCGTACTGGTCACCGCCAAAAGCCCGCCACGTGGCGGCATCAAACTGCAATCCGCCGCTGTACGACCCGCCCGCGGCCTTCCAATTGTTGCCCGATTCGCAGGAAGCCAAGCGATCCCAGACGGTGTTCGTGCTGGTCCCGGCGTCCGGGCCGGACTGCTTGTCCCCGCCGCCTTGGCCGCCGGCAGACTGGTCATCCTTCGCGGCCTGGTCCGCCGAGCCCTGGTCCTGGGCGCCGCCGTTCTGGGGCTCCTGGTCGTCCTGGTCCTCGGAGCCCTGCTGGTCGTCAGCGTCCTCCTGGCCGCTGTCAGTGTCCTTGTCGCTGGCCCCGTCGCTGGCCTGATCGTTGTCGCCGCCGCCCTGATCGGCACTGTCCGAGGTCGAGGAGCTGTCCCCGGAGTTGGTGCCGGTTGAGGTGGTGTCGGTCGGGTTCGTGGTGCCGGCCTGCTGGGGGCGGCCGGTGATGCCCTGGGCGGCGAGCTGCTCGGAGAGGTTGCGCGCGACCGGGTCGTCACCGGCGGAGGACAGCTGGTCGGCCAGCTTCTGCGCCTTCGCCTCCCACGCCTGCCCGGCCGCCCCCGCCCCGCCGGTCGACGTCTGATCGGCCGGAGCGTCGTCAGCGCTGGTCGTAGCCCCCGAACCCGTGGCTCCGGCGCCGCCCTGGGCGGTGTCGCCACCGGTGGTGCTCCCGGTGCTCCCTTGTCCGGTGCTCCCTGTCCCGCTGCTGCCGGTGTCGGTGCTGGTGGTGTCGGTGCTGGTCGCGCCGCTGTCGCTGGTGCCGGTGCTGTCGCTCGTGGTGGAGCCGTTGTTGCCGCGTTCGGTGACCTGGTCGTTGACGGTGTTGCCGGTCCCGGCCCCGGTCCCGGTCCCGCTGGCGCGGGCCTGCTCGATGATCTGGGCGAGCTGGCGGGCAGCGGGATCGGAGTCGCCGGTCAGCTGGGCGAGCAGGGCGTCTGCCTGGGCCGACCAGTCGCCGGTGCCGGCGGCGCCACCAGCCGACGAGCCAGTGTTGGTGCTGGTGCCGGTGGTGGAGTCGAGGCCGCAGGCCTCGACACCGTCGGCGGGCAGCGCGCGGATCGCCGCAGCGAGCGCGCCGCCGGCGAGCAGGACCGACCCAGCCGCAGCGCTGGGCGCGATCGCCGGCCCGCTCCCACCATCCGCGGCCGCGTCTTGTCCCGATGCGGTGCCGGTGGCCGTGCTCGCGCTGGTGTCGGACGCCTTACCGGCGTCGGAGGCGTGGCTGGTGTCGGAGGCGTGGCTGGTGTCGGGGGCTTTGCTGGTGTTGGTGCGCAGGTCGGCGGGGGTGGGGGAGTAGCCGGCTTTGGCCAGCGCGACCGCGAGCGCTCCGGCGGCCGGGTCGTCGCCCATCGCGGCCAGCGTGGTGTCGGCGAGGTCGTGGGCCTGCTGCTGCCAGCCCGAGGCCACTGACGGGGTGATCCCGAGCGCTCGGATGCCCGAGCCCAACGCTGCCGCGCGGGCATCCGCGCCGGCGAGGGTCAGCGAGGTCACCAGTTCCCGAGTCTGCTCGAGCAGCTTCGCGGCCTGGTCGGGCGTGAGCTGCCCGGGGCCACCTGTGCCGGTGCCGGTGCTGGTGGCGGAGTCCTTGCTGCCGGTGGTGTGGGTGCTGGTGGTGTCACCGGCGGTGGTCTGGACGGTGCAGGTCCGGTTGTCGGTCTGGTCGGCGACGAGCGCGGGGGTGGTGGTC
>NZ_BPRG01000023.1:0-30404 GCF_036984265.1 Pseudonocardia sp. D17
AGCCTCTCAGCCGATCACCGCAGCCGGGTTACAACGCCAACGTTCTCGATCGAGGCACTAGATGCGCCGGCAAGGTGTGTGCTCGCCACGTCGCCCCGGTCGAGCGTGAGCAGTCCCGCGACGCACCGCACAGGCCTTTGCACGATCCGGCGCGGCGTCGGCGGCCTGCCCGGCCAAGCCCCGCGCGTGGCGGCGGCTTTTCGCAGCTGAACGCCTGGCTGCGACGCTAGGATGCGCCCCATGCTGCTGCTCGGCATCATCCTCTTCGGAATGCTCGTCGGCGCTGCCGCGCAGCTCATCGTCGGCCGGTCCGGCAGAAGAGGGGTCGACTGGGGCCTGGCGCTCGTCGCCGGACTCGTCGGATCGTTCGTCGGCGGCCTCGTCGTCAGCCTGGTCTCGGGCGACGGCCTCGCGTTGCGGCCGAGCGGGATCATCGGCTCGCTGGCCGGGGCGGTCCTCGTCACGCTCGGCTGGCAGTGGTGGCGCGGGCGCAAGCACGCCGCACGACGGTAGGCGGTGTCGGAGCAGCTCGGTCACGATGACCCGTCGAGCGGTCCGCGCAGTCAGCTCCACGAGTTGGTCCGCCCGAGGAAGTCCACGATCGCGGCGACCTTGGCCGCCGTGATGACGTGCTCGGTGTCCGGGAGCACGCAGAGCTGCCCCCGGGGCAGATGTCGGTAGGCGCGGACGCAGTCCTCCACCGGCGAGAGCTCGTCACGGTCGCCGACGAGGACGAGACTCGGCACGTCGATCTCGGCGAAGTCGTCGACACCGTAGCCGGGCCAGTGTCGGGCGGCCTCGAAGAAGTGCTGCAACATGATCTTCCAGTAGCCGGGTCCGCCGGCGGAGTCGTGGTCGGCCTTGATCAGCGACAGGAACCCACGCATGGCAGGGTCGGCGCCGAAGGCTGCTTCGACCGCGTCGGGGTCGGCCTCGGTGGCGTCGAGGCCTCCGCCGAAGACCTCTCGGAGCATCGGGAAGGACTTCGACCCCGGGTCGAAGATGTCGCACCCGGCGTCGTTGACCACCGCTCCGGCGAGGCCGGGATGCCGGATCGCCATGATCGTGGCGATCATGCCGCCCATGCTGAACCCGGCGACGGCGGGACGGTCCAGCCCGAGCGCGCCGATGAGCGCGGCCACGTCGTCGGCGAGAAGACTCATCGACACCCGCTCGTCTCCGGTGTGGCGGGTGCGGCCGCAGCCGCGCTGGTCGGGTGCGATCACGTGGAACCGCTCGATCAGCGCGGCCAGGTGGATGCCGTAGGAGAGGGGGGGTCTCGTCCCAGAGCGGGTTGGTGCTGACCAGGCCGCCATGGAGCAGGACGAGGTCGCTCGAGTCGGGCGAGCCGGCTTCCAGATAGTGGATGTCGATCCCGTTGGCAGGGACGGTAGCGGTGCGTGACGCCGCGCTGGTGGTGGTCATGGCCGGCTCCTTCGGGCGGGGAGCAGCCACGCTAGGTCCCGCTCGACGGCCGCCGGATCGGGTGAACGCCCTAACTCCGCTCGGCCGGTTCGAAGTCGGACATCAGGCCGTGACGCATGGCGAACAGCCCTGCCGTGGCCCGGTTGTTGGCGCCGGTCTTGGCGTAGATGTGCTCGACGTGGGCGCCGACGGTCTGGGGCGAGAGCACCAGCCGCCCGGCGATGTCGCGGTTGCTGAGTCCGCGAGCGAGCAGGCGCAGGACCTCGACCTCGCGGGTGGTCAGTCCGGCCGGCCAGGCGCGCCGTCGTCGGACGCGGTGTCCGGCCGCGCTGAGCACCGCCTCGACGGCGTCGGCGTCGAGCGCGCCGCGGCGCACGTCGTCTCGCAGCCCGGTGGCGGCGGCGTCGGGGTCGGTCGCGGGTCGGTGCGGGCGCTCCTCGGTCGCGGTCGCGTAGCGGTCGGCCACGGCCAGGATCCGGCCCGTGACCGGGATCGCGCCCCCGGACAGGCCCCGCGGGTAACCGGTGCCGTCCAGGCGCTCGTGGTGGAGCACGGCGATGGCGCCCAGCTCCGCCAGACGCGGGGAGAAGGCGAGCATCCGCTCGGTGAGGTAGGGGTGGGTCCGGATCCGCTCCTGCTCAGCGAGGGTCAGCGGCGATCGCTTGTCCCAGATGCCGTTGGAGACACCGAGGCGCCCCAGGTCGTGCACCAGTGCGGCGCGGCGCACCCGGGTGGCCTCGTCGGGAACGAGACCCAGGCCGGCGGCGGCGTCGCCGGCGAGTTGGGCGACCGTGCGGGCGTGGCCGATGAAGTACGGCGACTTGAGGTCGGCGAAGTCGCCGATCGCGGCCAGCGCGTCGTCGAGCTCGGCCTCGCCGAGGGTCCGGGCCAGGCCGGGCTCGCGGTCGAGGATCTGCGCCCAGTGACTCTCCTGATCCAGGCCGGCGAGCACGTCGCGGCAGTGGGCGCACAGCAGGTCCACGAGGTCGGGGTCGAACTGGCCGCCGGCGCGTTCGCGCGCCATCCGCACCGCGGCGTCGGCGCCGCCCAGCCGCTCGAACGCGGCGACGACGTCGGCCAGATACACCAGCCGGGAGGCGAGCCGGATCTGCTCGCCACGAAGCCCGGCCGCGCCGCGGCCGTCCCAGCGCTCGTAGCTCTCGACGAGGCTGCGGCGTACGTCGTCGCCGAGACCGAGCTGCTCGGCCAGCAGGTCGGTGGCCTTCCAGTGACTCTCCAGGATCGAGGAGAACCACCGCAGCCCGACCACCGGGAAGGTGACCGTGGTCCGCACCCGGTCCGGGACGGACCCGCCGCTGCCGAGCCGCCGCACCAGCAGACGCGCCAGGTCCGCCGCGCCGTCACCGGAGAACATGGCCTCGCGCTTCATCGCGATGTCGTCGCCGAACCACTTGGCCTGTTCGTAGGCGTCGGTGTGGCAGCCGACCCAGGCCAGCAGCCCCGAGTAGTAGACGACGACCCGTTCCGGTTCGGGCAGGTCCAGCAGATCGGCGAGCCGCAGCGCGATGATCGTCTGCCGGATGACGTGCTCCATCGGCTGGCCCAGCCCGAGATCGGTGCCCAGCGAGATGGTCGCCACGAGTTCGGCGAGGCGAACCCGGCCCGGCGCCGCAGTCACGGCCCGAGTCTAGGGGCCGGTCGCGGCACCCGGGCGCAGAGAGCGCGCACCCCGAAGGAGTGGGGCGGGTGGGGCTCGAACCCACGACCTGACGGATTATGAGTACTTCGGCTGCCGTTCGAGGTCGCGCCGCCTACCAGGCTGGTTAGCGCCGAGCGCGTCCAGTTTCCGCAGCTCAGGGCATGATTCTGCCGTCACGGACGCATACCGCGAGTAACGCCGTTGACGCCCGTTTGCCCCCACCGGAGGGGTACGTCCGGGGTACGTAGCTACGTCGGCCACCTCCAACTTCACTGCATCAAAGGTGCGTAAAGCGGCCGGTCTTGTCCGGGCTAACGACGCTACCGAATTTACCGTTAGCGTTCTTTTCGCTGAACCGTTCTGATCACGGAGGAGCGAATGGAAAAGAAGCTCAGCATTCGACAGGCATCGGAATACACGGGATTCCCCACTCGCGCTATCGCTCGCGCCGCCAAGGCGGACCCGCCCAGGCTGGCCGCGTTCAAGACCAGCGAGTTCGGTCCGTGGTTCTTCACCAAGTCCGACCTGGACGCGTGGATGGACTCGATGCACAACCTGCAGACCGCCGTCGCGGCGGGGAACTGAGGAAGCGACATGACGATCACTGGACAGGCGCCCCGGCGTCTACTCGGCTTCACGCTGGACGGGCAGCCGTTCTACTCGATTCGCGGCGCGGAGCAGGGCACGTCGACCACCGGGGACATCGTCACCCAGACCATCGACGGTCAGCCCATCAACAACATCTGGGCTGAGTTTCAGCAGACGCTCGACATCGTCAACAATCGCCGCTCCGCCGTGGCGAACTTGCTGGGATTCACGACAACTCGCTCTGCGGACGCGGTGGCGCAGACGGTCGGCGAGAATGAGTTCGAGCGGGCGTCGGAGTTCGGCGAGCCGACCGGCCTGCGCGCCACGGAGGCTCACCTGGTTCTGGGCTACCCGTTCCACGACTACGACAAGGCCACGCGTTTCACGTGGCGGTTCCTGCGTGACGCTACGCAGGAGCAGATCGAGTCGGTCCACCAGCGAATGCTGCACGCCGACAACAAGCTCACCACGACCGCAATTCTGAAGCGGCTGTTGGACCCCACTGCCGGCTTCAACGCTGACGGTCGCACGGTGTACGGCCTCTGGAACAACGACGGCACCGTCCCGCCGAAGCACCTGTTCTCATCGTTCGCCGGAACCCACAACCACTACATGGTCAGTGGCGCAACGACAGTCGACGGTAAGGACATCGACGACCTGTACAGCAACGTCGCTGAGCACGGTTACCTCGATGTGCCGGGCTCGCGCGCTCTGCTGTTCGTCAACCCTGCCCAGATGGACGCCGTCGCGAGGATCCGGGTGACAGACGAGGAGAACCCTGCCTATGACTTCATCCCGTCGGCGGGGGCAGCCCCATATCTGACCAGCGAGCAGATCGTCGGTGATGTTGCTCCGGCTGACTACAACGGTCTCAAGATCGCGGGCAGCTACGGTCCGACATGGATCACCGAGACCGGATTCATGCCGCCGGGCTACCTCCTGCTCGTTGCGACCGGAGGCGCGGGTTCAACTCGCAATCCAGTCGGCATCCGCGAGCACATCAAGCCCGAGGCGCAGGGGCTTCGTCTCCTGTCGGGCGCCAACCTCCAGTACCCGCTGGTCGATTCCTTCTACACGCGGGGCTTCGGCGTTGGCGTCCGTCATCGGGGCGCAGCTGCCGTCATGCAGATCAAGGCGTCCGGTAGCTACGACATCCCGACGCTGTAGCTCGTGCCCACCCGACCCGTCACCTCGGCGGGTCGGGTGGTGATGCCTGACCAGGAGATCTCATGAATCCGATTGCCGATCAGATCGACTCCGCGTTCCGGACGACCGACGGCTACTCGACGCTGGCCGCAGCCTTCCTGCCAGAGCTCCGTGCACGTGTCGAGTCGCTCCTCCATGCACCCCGGCAGTTCCCCGACGCTGCCGCCTACGCCGACCTCCTCGACAGCTCAGAGCTTGAGGTGCGAGCCGCAACAGAAGGCCTGGCGCCTTACCTCGTCGCTGCGCGTCACCCAGAGACCAACTGGCCGATCCCCGGCGACAAGACCGTCGAGGAGCACGCACAGTGGCTGTTCGGCTCGTGCGACCGATGCGACTGGTGCGAGGACGACTCGACCGACGCCGGGCACGTGCTGCTGGTGGGCGCTGGATTCGCCGTCGTGCTGTTCGCGTTCTGCGCAAGGTGCCACGCTGAACTCGATGCAAAGGTCGAAGGCGACCTCGCTTGGCTGTAGTCGGGTGAGCCACGGCCGGAGTGGAGGTTCCGGCCGTGGCGGGTACCCACAGCTGACCGCTTCTCCCGAAGGAACGATCATGAACAAGGCTACTGTCCGCCGGGGCGAAACGCGCGACCCATTGAAAGCTGGCGACCGCGTCCGAGTGCATTGGAAAATCGCGGACCGCGCCCCGCTAACCGGAGTCATCCGGACGACAGCGCGAGCCGGGTTCTACATCGACCCGGACGGCCTGCCCTATGGCGATGATGACGAGATTGTCGTTGAGGAAGCCGACATCGCCGTTCTGTGGGCGACCGCTCGCCGGGTCGCCCGGCTACGGCGGCACGTTGCAGCCGCCTGACTGGGTCGTCGCGGCGCTGGCAAGGCCGGGCGGTGCCCGCGTCGGGACACTCAGCGCCCCATCGGCTACGGCCCACCTAGCCACGATCCGTCACCGACGACCCCGCCGCTAGCGCGGCCAGCGCCCGTCGCGTACGGTTGTCGGCGTACTACCCGCTGCCCAGAAGGTACAAGCCCGCGTTTAGCAGGGAATACCGGCAGGCGCAAGCGGCTGTTGGATACGGGGACGCAAGCAAGCGCAACTATAGGTAGCGCCGGACCCGCTCAGCCGAGCAGCACCCATCACCAATTTGGGTGCCAGCTCGGCTTTCGCCATTCTGGGCACCCTCCGCCTACGGAGGACCACAGTGCATTCGCACCGCAGTCGACAGCTTACGATTGAGCAGGCCAGCGACTACACCGGCTACAACCCGCGCATCATTCGCGAAGCGTTCAAGCGCGGCGACCTCACCGCAGAACGGCCCGGCGGATTCGAGCGAGCGCGGCTCTACTTCGACCCGGCGGAGCTCGACCGGTGGCTGGATTCTATCAAGGCTGGCGTCCGGTGAGTGACATAGACGCCGCGATGACCCAGGTCGAGAGCTTTGTGGCGGGCACGGCTGAGCTCATGGCGTCTGACCCTGCGGCGCCTTCGCTGCCTGCGCGGTTGAAGTCTGTCGACTTCATCTATACCGAGCTCCAAGCTCTGACCGTTCAGCTCGGCAACAAGCACCACTGACCTCTTTCGCGAGGCGCGCACCCTCGGCCTGCGTGTTCGAGGGTGCGCCTCGCTCCCCAGCGAAAGGATGGACGTGACAGCGTCCAGCACGAACGATAGCGCGAAACCCGCCAGTTCGCCCTACCGAGAGCCGATTGTTCGGCGTTACCTAGCGAAGGGGTGGGGCCGAGTTTTCCCCATCGGCTATCGCAACAACACGGACCCGGAACTCCTGACGAAACGCCCACCAGCTGAGGGCGTAACCGGACATTCGGCGCGGGTCCCGACGAAGGCCGATCACAAGAAGTGGTGCCGTGAGTACCCGATGGCGAACATCGGCCTGCACATGGGCCACGACAAGATCGGCATCGACGTTGACCAGTACGGACCGAAGCACGGGCTCGACGCGATCCGTGCGCTGGAGGAGCAGGCTGGCGTCAAGTTCCCGCCGACGCTGCGGCTGACTAGCCGAGGGGGCAAATTCGAGGACTCCGGCGGGAAGCTCATCTACCGCCTCAAGCCCGAACATCAGCACCTGGCCTGGCCGGGAACCGTCGGTCTGGACACTGAGATCTTGCAGTTCCATCACCGCTATGCGATGACGTACCCATCGCGCAACCCTATGAGCGGGTTCAGCCGGGTCCGCTGGTACCGGAACAACGACGAGCTGGTACGGGCTCCGGAGATTCCGCACGCTGACGAGTGCGCCTTTCTTTCGGACGAGCTCGTTGCGGCGATCACCGGCCTCAAGCCGCAGGAGATAGTCCTCTCAGCCGAGATGACCTCCGACGACATTGAGGTCTTCCTGAACAACCGACCTGAGCCCGAAGGCGAGCCGTGTTCGATCATGCGGCGTGCCCTCGACAAAGCTGTCGACGATTTGGCCGGCGGCCATGAGGCGATGCGGGATGGCCTCTTTCACCTCGTGGCTCTTGCCAGCGAAAGCCACCGAGGCATTCGGACGGTCCTGGACGAGTACCGCCGGGCGTGGTTCGTGGAGGTGACGCGCGAGGTCGAAGGAGGCGGATTCGCCCACGCGACCTCGATGGACAGCGACCCGATGCGCGCCTACGGCCGCGCGCTCAACGGCGGGGTCAAGCGGGTCGTGGGCGAACACGGTGAGACCTCGAATGTTCCCTGCTCGTGTGGTGCTCCTTCGAGTCGCCCGAGGTTCGTCGTCTTCTCCGCTCGCGACCTGGCAGAGCCGGTCCCGCCGATGGAGTGGTTGGTCGAGGACGTTTGGCCGCTGAACTCGTTCGGGCCAATGGGTGGCGAGAAGAAGACTCTCAAGACTTACAACCTGCTGTCGCTCAGCGTTGCGGTAGCGAGCGGCGAGCCGTTCTTTGGGCGGTTCAAAGTTTCCGCACCGGGGCCAGTCCTATACCTCGTCGGTGAGGGTGGCCGAATTCCGTTCCAACGTCGGTTACAGCGGGTCGCGGAAGCGTATGAGGTTGATCTGGCCGGTCTTCCCTTCGGCGCGACGTTCGACACCGCCGCACTCGATTCCGACGAGCTTCGAGACGTCCTGGCGCGGCAGCTCGACCATCTGCAACCGGCGCTCGTCGTCATCGATCCGCTGTACGCCTTCCACCCTGCAGGCGTGGAGGCCACCAACCTCTACGAGCGTGGACGGATGCTCGCTGCGGTCTCCGGTGCAGTCGCCGACCAGTCCGCCCTGATCATTGCCGACCACTTCAACAAGACCGGTAGCCGTCAGCTCGATCTTGACTCGATCGCACAAGCAGGGATGGCGCAGTGGGCTGACAGCTGGATTCTTCAGCGCCACCACAAGCCCCCGGAGCTGGCCACTGGCACGTATCGCCTGGCAGTGGAGTTCGGATCTCGCCAGTGGGGCGGTGCCCGGTACTCCGTGGACTGGTTCGTCCCGAACCCCGGCGAGGACCTGGCGACGGCAGCACCGATTACCTGGCAAGTCGAGCCCTTGGCGGAAGGTGACGACCCCGCCGGTGTCGGGGCGCGCGGCGAGACCCCGATCTCGAGGGCCAAGCAGCGGGTCCTAGATGTGCTCGCGGATCAACCCTTCGAGCTGACGAAGAACGAGGTCGTCAAGTTGGCGGGCGGCAACGCCGGAACAGTCCGCGACGCCATCGCGCACCTGATCGAGTGGAGGGAGGTCGAGGTCAAGAAGGTCGCGCGCCCGGACGCGAGCGGACGGTCGGTCAGTCGTGATCGGCTCGGTCCGGCCGAGAAACCTGGCGTGATCCGCCCCCGCCGAGGGGGCGCGCCGTGAGGCAACCCGGTCCGGGCCCGAGACGGCGTTGCCCAAGTCGGTCCGGGGTCGTGGACGGAGTACGGACCGAGTTGCCCGAAACGGCGCTGTCTCCGCAGGTAGACGCCCAATTCGGAGTCGGTCCGGACGTCGGACGGACTTGGGACGGGGTAGGGCCTCGGGGCGGACGGACCTCGGACCCCGTCCGAGTCCGTCCAAGCCCTATAGGGGACGGAGTTGAACGGACCGGGTTGGAAGTACAGGAGCGATTCGAGTGGAGAAGAATGTGAGCAACGAGGTCGACCTTTCAACGGCAGGAGCTATCAAGCCGCGTAACCAATGCGTTGCGCACAAGAAGAACGGGGAGCAGTGCCAGAAGGCGCCAATCCGCGGAGCGAAGGTGTGCCGGTTCCACGGTGGCGCGGCGAAGCACGTCAAGGCCGCCGCCAAGGCTCGCCTGGAGAACGCGGCGGACCTTATGGCGAAGCAGTTGTTGCGGATCGCGGTTGATGAGGAGGCGCCTGCTGCGGTGAAGCTCGCCGCGATCAAGGACGCGCTCGACCGGGCGGGGTTGTCGCCGAACCAAGCACTCCAGATCACTCACGAGCTGAAGCCGTACGAGCAGATTCTGGAGCGGGTTGCTCGTGGGCCCCGTCCCGGTTCCGCCCCGGTTGAGGAACCGGAGGTCATCGAGGCGGAGCTCGTCGAGGACTCGACTGCGGCGGCGTGCCGGGCCTGCGGCGTGGACTTCTCGGAGTGGGAAGCGCCGCCCGGCGGATACCCCAGGCTGTGTCGAGAGTGCCGACGACGTAGCGCTCCTGCCGCGACCGACGCAGGCGCGCTCACGCAGGAACGCCCCCAGCGCTCCGACGGCCCAGTGAGGCAGCCGCGCGACCCCTCCGAGGCGCCGACCGGCGGGGAGTTTGGGTTGACGAGCGCGGAGGCTGCCGCCGCCCTGGCCTCAGAAGGAATCGCACGTCCGCGCCGAAAGCGCGCTCGCCAGTGAGCCGCGTCGAGTTTCGAAGTGGATTTTGCTGGCGTAGCTTTCGCCGCTCCGAAACGTCCTAAACGTCCGGCTCGGACGTTTACGGCCCGACCTTGAGGAGCGGCCCGATGACCACACCGACGAGGAAGCCCGCTACGGCTGGGAGAACCACGACCCCTCGCCCGGCGAAGCCGAAGGCGTTCCGCAGCGCTACGCGCACAGCGAGGACCCAAAGCGAGGCGTCCGAGCCGCTCCGGGTGATCGGGTACGTCCGGGTGAGCACCGAGGGGCAGGCCTCCGAGCGGTCCCACGGGCTGACGGCGCAGTGGCGCGCGCTGGAGGCGTGGTGCCGGGCGCTCGGGCACGTCCTCGTCACGGTCATCCCCGAGGTCGCCTCCACTCGCCATCCCGAGCGCATGTACGGGCGGCTTGCGGTGGAGGCGGCCCTCCGGGCGGGGCTCGCTGACGCGATGGTCGTGCGGGACATCGACAGGGCGTCTCGCTCGACCTTGGACGGCGCTCAGCTACTCGGCCGGGCGCACGACAAGGGCTGGCGGGTCGTCGGCACTGACGGTGTCGACTCCGCTGACCCCGAGCAGGAGTTCCTCGTCAACGTCCGCTTGGCGATGGCCCAGGAGGAGCGCCGCAAGATCGCCCGGCGGACTCGCGAGGGCCTGGAATCCGCACGCGCACAAGGGAAGCGGCTTGGCCGGCCGCGCTCTATCTCGCCCACGTTGGCGCGGCGCATTGTCCGCTACCGGATGAAGGACGGGCTGTCCGCCCAGGCGATCGCTGCGCTGCTCACCGACAAGAAGGTCCCGGCACCCGGCGGGGGCGACCGCTGGCACCGCTCGACCGTCCGCCGGGTGCTCGCTCGCGAAGGCGTCGAGTAGTCCGCCCCCTCAATCTAGGAGCCCACCGTGGAGATCAAGCGCATCGAGCACAAGGCTCGTCGCGACGGCAAGCCCATCGTCACCTACAAGATCCGCTACAAGGAGACCGAGCGCGACCCCGCCACTGGCCGGCCCACCGGGCGCACCCGGAGTCGCTCGGAGACCTACCCGACGTACGAGACCGCCAAGGAGCGTCGCCGGGAGATCGAGAACCAGCGCGCCGCCACAGGCAACGTCGTCGGGCGGGAGGCGCGGCTGGAGCCCTTCGGCACGTTTGCGGGAATGTGGTTGGACGCCCACAAGGGGTTGGTGAAAGCGCGGACCCACGCCGAGTATCGGCGACTGTACGAGTGCTATGTGGCGCCCGAGTTCGCCGCGCGAGCCATCGGCAGCGTCACCCCGGCCGATGCACGCCGGTTCCGGGCTGAGTTAGTTGAGCGCGGTCTCGCTCGCGGAACGATCAAGCACGCCTGGGACACGTTCCGCCGGATCCTGGACTTGGCCGTGCTCGACGGCGCGATCCCCGCGAACCCGGCCGCGTCGGTTCCGCTGCCCCGGCGGGGCGCTGTTGGCGATGACGAGCCGTTCGTTCCGCACCCGCTGACCGCAGAGCAGGTTGCGGCCGTCGCCGGGCACGTCGCCCAGGCCTACCCGCTGTACGGGTTGGTGGTGCTGTTCTTGGCGTACTCGGGGTTGCGCGCGGCGGAGTTCGCCGGGCTCGAGGTGGGCGACGTGGACCTTGATCGCGGGACGGTCCGGGTGCAGCGCACCAAGCGCAAGATGCGCGGCGGCTGGGAGGTCGGTACGCCCAAGTCGCGCAACTCCCGACGTGTTGTACCGCTTGACGATTGGCTGGTTGAGGACCTGCGGGCGCACCTCACGGACCACCCACGGCGGGACGACCCGTCGGCACCGCTGTTCCCGGCGCGGTACGGCCGCAACGCGGCGGGTGTGTCGCGCTCGGCGGCGGCTTACAACTGGTCGTCGCCGCTCGACCCCGGCACCTTCTACGCCAACTACTTCAAGCCCGCGTTGACTACGGTTGGTCTGCCGGCGAGCGAACCGGGGGTCAGTGGGGTCCGCCTGCACGACCTGCGCCACACGTTTGCGGTGCTGTCGTTGTCGGCCGGCGAGCACTACATGCAGGTGTCGAAGTACCTCGGCCACGAGTCGTACGTGACCACGCTCAACGTCTACGGCGACTACATCGCAGAGGCTGAAGGTGGCAAGGCCACACCGCTCGCCCGACCCACGACGGTCCAGCCCTCTCCAGAGGAGCCCTCCACCCCGGCCACCAACGTCATCGACTTGGCGTCGCGT
This sequence comes from Pseudonocardia sp. D17, assembly GCF_036984265.1. Lineage (NCBI taxonomy): Bacteria > Bacillati > Actinomycetota > Actinomycetes > Pseudonocardiales > Pseudonocardiaceae > Pseudonocardia > Pseudonocardia sp. D17. Next base: position 11,820 of record NZ_BPRG01000023.1, read on the forward strand.
CGCCGTAGTACTGGCTAGTTCGGACGCTCTACACACAGAACCCCGCCAACCCGGCTTACGGCCGAGGGCGGGGTTCTGTCGTTAGCGTGCGATCTACGCCTCGGCGTCGCCGGTGCGCAGGCTACCCAGCCACCAGCCGGATACCTCGGCCAGCTTCCCGCGCCAGTAGGCGCCATCTGCGGTTGGAACGAGCTGGTTCCCGACCAGCACCTTCGCGTCGCGGAGGTGGATGTAGTGGGTCTTGTACTGGTCGGCGACCGCCCTCAGATAGGCGGGATCAACATCTTCAACGCCTGCGATGGCCTTCTCGACCTTCGAGTGGAGATCGTTCCAGCTGCGGATCTGCTCGGCGAACGGCTTGACCTGGGGCTGCGCCTCGAACCAGTCGGCGTTGCGGGTCAAGATGCCGCTGATCTGAGTGCCACCGACGGTCAGCGTGATGTGGACGTCCTGTGCGTCATCCTCCCCGCTGTTTGCGATTCCAACCAAGGTCGCCAGGATCGGGTCGATATCGGTGTCGTTCACTGCGGTGCCTTTCTCGGACCATTCGGGGGAGCACGACTCGCACGCCTGTTCGAGTCGGCTCCTCCAGACTGCACCCGAGGTCCGACAAGATGGGGAGGATCACCCTCCTGGCGGTCACTCGATGCGGCGAATCGACTTCGCTGAGCGACGAACGGCTATCGAAGCGGCAGCAGGGCGCCTTTGGCGTCGAGGAGCGCCTTGCGGAACTCCGCCTTAGCGCTGGGCTTGGTGTTGAATACTCGCTGGCTCGGGTGCCAGGTCGGGATGGCGAGCAACTCGTGGGCGTAGCGACGGCTGTAGCGAGCCCAGCCGTCCTGCGCCTTCCGGCCCATGAGGACGACGATCTCCAGGCGGGGGAGGCGTTCGATCACCTGGTGCAGGAGCGGCAGGGCTCGCTCGATTTCCGCCACGCCAGGGCTCGCGATCTTGTTCGCCGACCCGATGTACCAGGGAACGACGTTCCAGTGGACCACCTGCCGATAGGTGAGCCCGGCCGCCTCGCGACCCTCCCAGCACTGCTTTGCGGTGAAGTCGTTGTTGTCCCCCGAGATGATGCCGCTTCCGACCTTGTTCAGTGCGGCGGCCTTGGACACAGACTTCTGGCCCGGCGCCTCCAACAGAAAGAGAATCCTCGCGTCGACCCCGCCGCCGGCGGGGTCGAACCACGGGATTTCGTAGCCCTGACCGAGACCGGCACGGGCGGACTCCACCCAGTCGTTCAGCGGTGCGACGCGCGGTTCGATGCGCACTTTGGACAGGCGATCTTCAAGCAGGAACGGATCGGCGAGGGCGCCCGGGGACGATGTGGCCACGCCGCATGCTACTCATAGTCTGTAGACCCATAGTCGTCATGCCCGTCGACTGGGGGCGTGACCCGTGCCGACCGCCTGGAGCGCCGTCGTGCGTTCGGCGCGCGCGTGCGGGCGCTACGGGAGACACGCGGGTTCAGTCAGGAGACGCTGGCCGAGTGCGCCGGTATCCATCGGACCTACGTCGGGTCGGTCGAGCGGGGCGAGCGCAACGTCGCCCTCGACAACATCCACGCCCTCGCTGACGCGCTAGGCGTCTCAGTGCGCGAGTTGTTCGATAAATAGCGCCTACGGGCGCCGCCACGCCTTCCGGCCTGGGTCGAGGCGGATCTCATCCGCCTCCAGTGCCATCTCCCTTGAGGGGAAGGCGATGATGTGCAGCGGTGCTACGACGCCCGCCTCCTTGTGGAGCCGAGCGATGCCGGTTATGGGGCCGGGCTCGTAGCGGCGGTGCTTCCGCCCGATCACAACGTCACCGACCTTGAATGTGTCCGCCACGCGTGAAACCTACGGCTTCACCACGGCCATCGGCGAGGGCCACCCCTGGCGCCTCGACGGGCTCGATGTCGACCACGGCGGAACCTCGCTCGTAGCCAGTTGATCATGAACGGAAAGCTACGCCAGCGCAGTCACTTTCCGTAGCGGACGAACGCATTCCGTGACCATCGCGGCCAGTGCCCCCGCCCTCCCCCTACGCGCGGCGGGGGTACGCCTGGGGTACGCCGCCTCGGGGAACGTGAGCCTCAGACTGCCGTCACAGACGGTCTACCTGCGTGAACCCAGTGGGGCGGGTGGGGCTCGAACCCACGACCTGACGGATTATGAGTCCGCTGCTCTGACCAACTGAGCTACCGCCCCGCAGGAGCTCAGGTTAGCGGCCCACCCCTCGCCCCGACGCCGCGGCCAGCTCCTCGCGCAGCAGCGCCGCGAGGTCCTCGGCGTGGGAGAGGAACGGGGAGTGCGCGGCGGGCAGATGGACGACGCGCTGCGCCCGCTCGGCCATTCTCTCCTGCGCCCGGGGCGCGAGAGCGGCGTCGTTGTCGCACACGACGTAGGTGCTGGGCAGCGTGCGCCACGCGGCGGCCGTGAGGGTTGCGGTGTAGGCCGCGAGCGACTGGTGCCCCAGCTTGGCGACGGCCGCCTCGGCGATGGCGGGGTCGACGTCGCCGTAGAGGAACTCCTCGGGGTGGCGCGCGTCGAGGTAGCCCTCGTCCTCGTGGACGTCCCACCAGTGCGGCCACTGCCCACGCAGGCTCCCGACGACCGTGTGCCCGACGTCCATCATCATCGCGGTGAGGTAGACCAGCCGCGCGACGCCGTCGGCTCCGTCGAGACCCTCGGTGATCGGGACTCCGCCGTAGGAGTGCCCGACCACGACGACCGGGCCGCCGGCGGCCGCCACCGCGGCGCGGACCACCGCGACGTCGTCGTCGAGGGTCCCCAGCGACTTCGGGTCGGGGCCCGAGGAGGGCAGGTCGACGGCGATCGTCTCGACGTCGGGCAGCTCGGTGCGCAGGACGTCCCAGGCCCAGGGGCCGTGCCAGGCGCCGTGGACGAGGACGAGGGTGGCACTCATGGGCGGGACTCCAGGTAGGCGGCGGCGACGCGCTTGGGTGCCTGGGCGAGCCAGGCCTCCTCGACGAGCTCCGCGAGCTCGTCGAGGGCGATCAGGTCGAGCCGGACGAGGACGGCGGGGTAGCCGTTGAAGTGCGGGGTGGTGAAGTAGACAGCCGGGTCGTCGGCGACCAGGGCCTCCTTGACGCCGACGTCCGCGGTGCGGGCACACAGCACCGGGCCGGTGGGGGCGGCGTCACCGAGCGCCTCGAGGTCGCCGCGCCGCAGCGGTCGCTCCCACGCGAACGCCTTCTTCCGGACCAGCCACGACAGCTTCTCCCCCGCGTCCTCGGTGACCTCCGGCAGCGCCGTCGCGACGCGCCGGACGTCGTCCCAGGTGGCCATCAGCGGTCGTCGTCGATGACGTGGACGGCCGCCTCCTCGGCGGACGCGGCGGCCCCGTCGATCCCGGCGTCGACGGCCCAGCTCTCGTCGTCGGTCACCAGCGGGTCCTCGTCGCGCTCGACGAGCCGGCCGGCCCGGCGGCGGCCGACCTCGTCGGTGGCGAGCAGCTCGCCGTCGGTGTCGGACGTGTCGCCGAGGCCGTCGCCGTCGTCGGACCCGTCGTCGAGGAACGCGGGGTCGGGCAGCTCGCGGGCCAGGCGGTGGTCGAGGTCCTCGCCCTCGGCCTCCTCCTGGGCGGTGGTGCCGAAGTCGTCGACGGCCCAGGGCCGCTCGGGCGGCGAGTAGCCCTCGTCGAGCGGGTCGGCGACGCCGCGGTCCTCGAGCGTGTCCTCCGGATCCAGCTGCGCGTACTGGTCGAGGTCGTCGTCCTGGTCACCCATGGCGGACAGCCTGGCAGAACTCAGCCGCGGAAGCGCTCCTGCAGTGCCGAGATTCCGCCGCCGTACACGCCGCGGGCGTAGGTCTTGCCGAGCTCGGCCTCGTCGGCGGCGTCGGCGTCGAAGTCGGCCCACCATTCGACGAACGCGTGCCCGGTGTCGGTGACCGGCGCGACCCGGATCGTGGAGACGTAGCGGCGCACCGCGAACGGGCCCGGGTCGGTGAACTCGTAGGTGTAGCTCCGGTCGGCGTCGTCCAGCGTGAGGAGCCGCTCGGAGACCTGCGCGTCGCCACCGAGCCCGAGCTTGCGGACGGCCCCGACCTCCGCGCCCGACGAGCCGGCGGTCAGCTCGCTGCTCTGGATCCCCGGGTGCCAGTCGGCGATGCCGTTGAAGTCGCGGATGAGGCTCCAGACCTCGTCGGCCGAGGCGGGGACGACTCCACTGGCGTAGGGACGCGGCATCTAACTCTCCTTGGATGCTGGGTTGGGTGCTGGGTCGGGTGCTGACTCGAGAACGGCCTTGAACCTGCGGGTCTGTTCGGTGAGGGCCTGCTCGGTCGGCAGCCGCTCCATCGACGAGGCGCCGTAGAACCCGTGGCACGCCGCGGTGCGCGACAGGACGTACGCGGCGTCGTCGGGCATCGAGATGGGGCCGCCGTGGCACAGGACGAGCACGTCGTCACGCTCGTCGAGGGCGGCGGCGGACCATTCGTCGATCAGGGCGACGCAGTCGTCGAGGGTCTTGGCGGTCTCGGCGCCGATGGCGCCTCCGGTGGTCAACCCCATGTGGCACACCACGATGTCGGCGCCGGCGCGGGTCATGGCGCGGGCGTCGGCGGCGGAGAAGACGTAGGGCGTGGTGAGCATGTCGGCGTTGCGGGCGGCGGCGACGAGGTCGACCTCGAGGCCGTAGCCCATACCGGTCTCCTCGAGGTTGGCGCGGAAGGTCCCGTCGATGAGCCCGACCGTCGGGAAGTTCTGGATGCCGGCGAAGCCGAGGTCGTCGAGCTCGCGGAGGAACCGGTCGGTGATCATGAACGGGTCGGTGCCGTTGACGCCCGCGAGCACCGGCGTCTCCTTGACGACGGGCAGCACCTCGGCGGCCATCTCGACGACGATGTCGTTGGCGTTGCCGTAGGCGAGCAGCCCGGCCAGCGAGCCGCGGCCGGCCATCCGGTAGCGGCCGGAGTTGTAGATGACGATGAGGTCGATCCCGCCGGCCTCCTCGCACTTGGCCGACAGCCCGGTGCCCGCTCCCCCGCCGACGATGGGCTCACCGCGCCGCGCCATGTCCTGGAACCGCTCGACGAGGTCCTGGCGACGATGCCGCTTCATCCGGAGACCTCCTGCCACGCGGCGATCACCGCGTCGGCGAACTCGGGGTCGTTGACGTGGTGCGACACCCTGCGCACGACGCCGGACCGCGCCACCGACGACTCGATCGTCTCGAACAGCGCGGCGTCCGCGACCGGGTCGTGGAACGCCTGGCCCGGCGCGTCGAGCGCGGAGACCCCGCCCTCGGGGATCAGGAAGACCGCCGGCCCGGTGAGCGCGTCGAGCTTGCGGGCGAGGAAGGAGCCGAACCCCCGGTTCTCCTCCGGGGTCGTGCGCATGAGCGTGACCTGGGCGTTGTGCTCGTAGAAGGTCCGGCCGGCGAAGGACTGCGGAACCGTCTCGGGCGCGCCGAAGTTGACCATGTCGAGCGCGCCGCAGGAGCCGACGTAGGGCACCCCGGTCCGGGCGATCGCGTCGAGCCGGTCGTGGCCCGCCGCCATGACGCCGCCGACGAGCAGGTCGGCGATCTCGGTGGTCGTGAGGTCGAGGACCGAGCCGATGAGCCGGTCGTCGACGAGCTTCTCCATCGCCTTCCCGCCGGTGCCGGTGGCGTGGAAGACGAGCGGGTCGACGTCGTCGCCGAGCCGGTCGAGCACCTGCGTGACGCAGGGCGTCGTGACGCCGAACATCGTGATGCCGACGGCCGGGCGGTCCGCCGCCGCGGGCACGTCGTTGAGCAGCGCGCCGGCGAGCATGTGGGCGGCGTTGCCGAGGACCTGCCGGGAGATCCGGTTGAGGCCGGCGACGTCGGTGACCGAGTGCAGCATCGCGATGTCGGCAGCACCGACGTAGGGCGCGACGTCCCCGGAGGCCACGGTCGAGACCATCACCTTCGGGACGCCGACGGGCAGCGCCCGCATGGCCGGGGTGATCAGGGCGGTCCCGCCCGAGCCGCCGAGCCCGAGCACCCCGCCGAGGTCGTCGCGCGAGGTCAGGAACGCCTGCAGCGCAACGGACATGGCGCCGACCGCGGTGCCCCGATCGCCGGTGAACACGGCCCCCGCGCCGTCGGGGTGGTGCGCGGCGACGTCGGCGGGGCCGACATCGGCGCCGCCTCCGCCCGTTCCCGACGTGGACACGTCGACGGTCCGCGTCCGCACACCGGCGGCGCGCAACGACGCGGCCACGTAGGACAGCTCGGCTGCCTTGGTGTCGTACGTCCCGACGACGTAGGCGCGGCTCACACCGTCCGTTCTAGCCGACGGCCCGCGATCTTGCGAGTGCTAACAGCCGTCGAGCCAGCCGTAGGCGGTCTGCGGCGAGATGCGCGACGCCCGGGCCATCGACCGGATCTCCAGGCCCTGCCGGCGGCCGGCGCAGAGCAGCTCGCGCTGCCGGGCGCGCAGCTCGTCGATGGCGTCGGCGACCTCGGCCATCTCCGCGAGCAGGGCCTCGGCCTCCGGGCCGGCACCGGCCCGGCTGCGGCCCACCCCCGGCCGAGGCCACGAGCGGACCTCGTCGGCGTCCCACAACTTGCGCCGGCCGTCCGTGTCGAGCGGCCGCGGTGCCTGGCCCCGGGAGACGTAGGCCAGCCAGGTCGAGGTCTTCACGCCCCACGCCTGCGCACACTGGTCGCTGGTCCAGGTCTCGCCGCTCATGGACGTACATCATCGTCCATCGGCGTACACCATGGTCGACGCCCCCAGGGGCGGGCACGGAGGGGCCCGGACACCGTGGGGTGTCCGGGCCCCGTGCGTCGTCCCGGGTCAGCCGACCTTGGCCAGCCGCTTGCGGGTGTCCTCGGCGGCGCCGTCGGCGGCCTTCGCGGCCGCGGCCCCGAGTTCGGCCGCGCGCGAGGCGAGGTCGCCGCGCAGCTTCGACGCCTGCTCGGCGGCCTCCGTGGCGAGGACCGCGAGCTGGTCGACGTAGCCGGGGGCCTTCTTGCGCGCCTTGGCCGCCGCCTTCAGTGCCTCCTTCTCCCACGCCGCCCGGCGCTTCTCGGCTGCCTTGCGCCACTTCTTGCCACGCTTGCCCAGCTCGTCACCGCGCTCGGCGAGCAGCTGCTGCCACTTCGCCCCCCGCTTGTCGACGAGCTCCTGCAGCCGCGCACCGTGCTTGTCGGCACGGCGCTGCAACCGGGCGGCCCGCCTGCTCGCCTCGGCGGAGTGCCTGGCGAGGTCGTCACTGAGCTCGGCGGCGCGGGCCAGGACGGTGTCGCGGACGTCGGGGGCGCGGTCGGCCAGCGTGGCGCCGACCTTCGTGGCCCGCTCGGCCAGCACCGCCCCGACCTCGGGTGCCCGTTCCGCGAGCACGGCACCCGCCTTGGTCGCCCGCTCGGCGACGGCGGCGCCGACCTCCGGCGCCCGATCGGCGACGACCGCGCTCACGGCCGTGGCCCTCTCGGCCAGCGCCGCACCGGCCTCCGCGGCCTTCTCCGCCAGCGCCGACGTCCGTGCCGACAACTGGGCCGACGGGTGGGCCGACGGGTGGCCCGACCGGGCCGACGCGGCGCTCGGCACGAGACCTGCCAGCCCGGCGGCGACGCTCGCGACGGCGCCGCCCGCGTCGTGCGCGACGCCGGAGACACGGTCGGAGACGTCGTGCGCCACACCGGTGACGGCGTCGACCCGCTCCCCGGCGGCGGTCGCGGCGAGGTGGGCCGCCCGCCTGCCCCGCCACGCGACCGACGGCTTGCCGTGGGTGTCGGCGGCCGCGATGAGCAGTCCGCCGAGCAGGCCGACGTTCTTGAGGAAGTGGATCTGCTGCGCCTGGCGCTCCTGCGGGTCCTCGACCTCCCAGAAGCGGTGTGCGGCGAGCGTCGTCGGGACCACGCTCGCGGCGAGCGCCGCCGACGCGAGGCGTGGCGCCTTGCCGAGCGCGAGCAGCGATCCGGCGGCGATCTTCACGACCGCATCCACCTTCACGAGCATCTCGGCGTCGGGCCGGCGGTCGATCGGCGTGACCTCGACGGCCTTGTCCAGCACCGGGTCGAGGGCGGGGGCGGCCGCATCGAGAACGGGTTGTGCCGCCTGCGCGTGGCCCTCGGGCGCGCGCAGTGCGGCGATGCCACCGTTGATGAACACGGCGGCGAGCATGGGTCGGGCTACACGTCGCAGGACCGGCATGCCCGCACCTTCCCCACCCGCCGCGGACGCAAACACATCCGAAGTAGGCGATGATGCGCGGTGTGACGAGTGGACACCGCGCTCCGTCCGGGCGCCGCGCGATCGGCCTCGACATCGGGGGGACCAACATCCGCGGCGCCGTCGTCGCCGACGACGGGACCCTGCTCGCCGAGGTCTCCGAACGCACCCCCGAGACGTCCGACGGCACGACGATGACGAAGATCCTGCTCGGCATCACCCAGCAGCTGCACGCGCAGCACCCGGAGGTCGTCGCCGTCGGGGTGGGAGCGGCCGGGATCGTCGAGTGGCCGGCCGGGCTGATCCGGTGGGCGCCCAACAACTCCTACCGCGACTGGCAGGTCCGGGCCGAGCTGGAGGAGGCCACCGGGCTGCCCGCGACCGTCGACAACGACGCCAACGTCGCCGCGCTCGCCGAGGCCCGCCTCGGCCGGGACCGCTACTCCGAGATGGTGTTCCTGACCGTCGGCACCGGCGTCGGAGGTGGGCTCGTCCTGGGCGGGGTCATCTACCGCGGACCGTCCGGGCGCGGCGGCGAGCTGGGGCACATCATCGTCGCACCCGACGGTCCCCGCTGCGGCTGCGGCAACCGCGGCTGCCTGGAGGCCGTCGCGTCGGGCACGGCGCTGACCCGGATGGGTCGCGAGGCCGCGGCGGCCGAGCCGGCCGGCGTGATCGCCCGGCTCGGCCGCGAGGAGGAGGACGGCGTCGTCACCGGGCACACCGTCACACGCGCCACGGAGCTGGGTGACCCGACCGCGCTGGACCTGTTCACCCGGCTGGGGCGCTGGCTCGGGATCGGGATCGCGTCGCTGGCCAACATCTTCGAGATCGAGGCCGTCGTCATCGGCGGCGGCCTGGTCGCGACCGGCGACCTGCTGCTCGACCCCGCCCGCGCCGCCTACCGCGAGCACGCCTACGCCACGGAGGCGCGGCCCGTCGTCCCGGTGCGGGTGGGCACCTTCGGCACCGACGCCGGCGTCGTCGGCGCGGGGCTGCTCGGGCTCGAGCACGCGGAGGACCGCAGGGTCCACGCCGTCCCGCCGGAGCGCGCCACCCGTTAGGTTGACGTCGTGCCGTCACTGGTCCTGGGTCCCGTGCTGCGCCACGTCGACGAGTCCTCCGCGACGGTGTGGGTCCAGACCGACGTCCCCGCGCAGGTCGAGGTCCTGGGCAGCACCGCACGCACGTTCGAGGTGGCGGGGCACCACTACGCGCTGGTCGTCGTCACCGGGCTCCCGCCGGACACCCGCACCGAGTACGACGTGCTGCTCGACGGCGAGCACGTCTGGCCGCCCGCGTCCTCGCCCTTCCCGCCGAGCAGCATCGCGACCCGCGGACCGCGATCGGCCGGGCGGCACCGCATCCTGTTCGGCTCCTGCCGGTACGTGAAGCTCGCCGACCCGCGGGACGCCGCCACCTACGGCATCGACGCGCTCGACGCCTACGCCGCGCGGATGGCACGGCTCCCGTCGTCCCAGTGGCCCGACGCCCTGCTGCTGCTCGGCGACCAGGTCTACGCCGACGAGCTGACCCCGCAGACCGTGCGCCGGATCGCCGGCCGTCGCGCGGAGCACCCCGACTGGCCCGACGACGAGATCGTCGACTTCTCCGAGTACGTCGGGCTCTACCGCGACTCCTGGGCCGACCCCGAGATCCGCTGGATCATGTCGACGGTCCCCACCGCGATGATCTTCGACGACCACGACGTCCGCGACGACTGGAACACCTCCGCCGCCTGGCGCGCCCAGATGGCCGAGAAGCCGTGGTGGGCCGAGCGGATCCGGGCGGCGTTGTCGTCGTACTGGGTCTACCAGCATCTCGGCAACCTCTCCCCGGACGAGCTCGCCGCGGACCCCGACTGGGCGGCGGTCAGCGGGCACGACGGCGACACCTGGCCGCTGCTGGCCGACCTCGCCGACCGCGCCGACCGGGAGGTCGACGGCTCCAAGGGCCTGCGGTTCTCCTACCGCTGGCAGCTGGGGCGCACGCGCCTGGTCGTCCTCGACTCCCGCAACGGCAGGGTGCTCGACGACGGCAGGCACCTCATGCTCGGCGACCGTGAGTTCGGCTGGGTCGAGGAGCGCACGCTCGACCCGGGCGAGGTCGACCATCTGCTGCTGGCGACGTCCGTCCCGTGGCTGCTGCCGCCGGCGATCGGCGACCTGGAGTCGGTCAACGAGGCCGCCGCCGCCCGTCCGGGGCTGCGCGGCCGGCTCGGCGAGCGGATCCGGCAGGCCGCGGACCTCGAGCACTGGCAGGCGTTCCGGGACTCGTTCGACCGCCTGGCACGGCTGGTCGCGGCCGCGACGCGCCCACGGGCCGGCGACGCCGCGCCCGTGTCGATCTCCGTGCTCTCCGGCGACGTGCACCACAGCTACGCCGCCCGCGCGCAGGTCGAGGACGCCGAGGAGGGCACGGCCGTGCACCAGCTGACCTGTTCCCCGGTGCACAACCACGTCCCGCCCTACGTCCGCGCGGGCTTCCGGCTCGGCTGGAGCGGCGCCGCCACCCGGGCCGCACGCGCGTGGGCGACCCGCAAGGGCACCCCGCCGCCGCCGGTGACCTGGGACAAGCTCGGCGGACCCTACTTCGGCAACACCATCGCCTGGCTGGACGTCGACGGCCGCCGCGCCGACGTCGTCTTCGAGCAGCCGACCGGCGCGGCCTCGCTGCGCGAGGCGGCCCGGCACACCCTCACCGCGCCGCGGTCCGCCGAGCCCGAACAGGGACACTCCGAGCCGACACGCCCGGCTCCGACACAGGTGGACCCGGCACGCCCAGACCCGACACACCCAGACCCGGCGGACCCAGATCCGACGGACCCAGGCCGAGGAGCTCGCACCCGATGACGGCAGGACACTCTCCCAGCACCGCCGCCCCGCTGCGGGGTGCGCCCGCCCCCGACGTGGCTGGCACCGACGCACTGGCCGGCCAGGTCGTCGTCCTGCGCCCGACCAGCGCCCGGCACGTGGCCGCGTTCATCGAGATCCTCCAGCACCCCGAGGTCGCCCGCTGGTGGGGCGGCTACGACCTGGAACGCGTGCGCCGTGAGCTGCTCGGGCCGCACGGCTACGCCGTCGAGCTGGCGGGCGAGGTCATCGGGCTGGTGATCTTCCACGAGGAGGACGACCCCGACTACCGGCACGCGGGCGTCGACATCGCGCTGCACCCCGACGCCCACGGCAAGGGCCTGGGCGCCGACGCCCTGCGCACGCTCGTCCGCCACCTGTTCACCCGCCGCGACCACCACCGCATCGTCATCGACCCCGCCGCGACGAACGAGCGGGCGATCCGCAGCTACGAGCGCGTCGGGTTCCGGCGGGTCGGGATCATGCGCCGGTACGAGCGCGGCGCCGACGGCACCTGGCACGACGGCCTGCTGATGGACCTGCTCCGCGAGGACTTCCTGAGCCTCTGAGTGGCGTCACCGGCCCTGGCCGGTGCTGTGCCTCCGGGCGCTACGCCGCTCACGACCGCGTCGCGGCGTCCGCCTCGGCTGCGAGACCGCCGACCAGCAGCCGCAGCCCGAACGCGAAGCGCTCGTCGGCGTCGCCGCTGGTCAGCTCGCGCGCGAGGGACGCGAGCACGGGGAACAGCTCGGCGGGCAAGCTCCGGAAGTACGACGCGACCTGGCTGTAGTACGCCTCCTGGTCGACCCCGGCCCGTTCGTGCTGCGCGGACTCGATGGCCGACGCCGCGACGAACATCCCGATCACGTCGACCGCCCACGCCGCCGGGCGCGGCGGCACCCCGCCGGCCCGCAGGATCGCCGTCGTCGTCTCGGCCAGCCTCAGCGAGTTCGGCCCGAGCGGCACGGCACCGATCGCCACGCGGGCGATGTCGCCGTTGCGGGCCATCACGGCGCGCGACTCCGTCCACAGCTCGGTGACCTGCTCCTGCCACCGTGCGCCGTCCGGCTCCGGAAGCGTGACCTCGCCCGCGACCTCGTCGAACACCAGCGCGAGCAGCTCGTCCTTGTTCGCGACGTGCGCGTAGAGCGACGCCGCGCCCGTCCCGAGCTCGGTGGCGACACGCCGCATGCTCACCGCGTCGATGCCCTCGGTCTTCAGCACCGTCAGCGCGGCCCGGACGATCGCCTCCCGGCTGAGGGACCGGCGGACCGCGGGGTCCTTGCGCGGGGTGCGCCAGGGCGGCTCGGGCACTACGGGGGCCGTGCTCATGGCGGGCAGCGTAGCCGCCCACGCGGATCGACGAACAGTGTTCTTGACTCGAACAGTGTTCGCAGGTAGAACGCTGTTCGTCAACGAACACCGTTCGAAGCGAGGCCTCCATGACCATCCCGACCACGTCGCCGCCGCCCGTCACGACGGGACATCCGCTCCGCCGGCTCGCTCTCGTGGCCGTCCTGGTCGCCGAGATCATGGACCTGCTCGACGCGACGGTCGTCGGTATCGCGGCCCCGTCGATCCAGCACGAGCTCGGCGGCGACGACACGACCATCCAGTGGATCGCCGCGGGCTACACGCTCGCCTACGCCGTCGGGCTCGTCACCGGCGGCCGGCTCGGCGACCTCTACGGCCGCAGGCGGATCTTCCTCGTCGGACTCGTCGGCTTCGTCCTGTTCTCGGCGCTGTGCGGGCTCGCCCCGACGCCCGGGCTCCTGATCACCTGCCGGGTCCTGCAGGGCCTGTCCGGCGCGATCCTCATCCCGCAGGGCTTCGGCATCATCAAGTCCGCCTTCCCGCCACGGGAGCTCGGTGCCGCGTTCGGCGCCTTCGGCCCGGCGATGGGCCTGTCGGCGGTCGGCGGCCCGATCCTCGCCGGCGCGCTGATCGCGTGGGACCCGGGCGGGGCGGGCTGGCGCACCGTCTTCCTGGTCAACGTGCCGATCGGGCTGGCCTGCCTCGCCCTCGCACTGCGGGTGCTGCCGGAGTCGCGCGGCGAACGCACCGCCAGGCCGGACCCCGTCGGCACCATCCTGGTGACGACCGGGCTGCTCCTCCTGGTCTTCCCGCTGGTCCAGGGCCGCGAGCTGGGCTGGCCGGGCTGGACGTTCGCGATGATGGCCGCGGCCGTCCCGGTGCTCGGCGTCTTCGCGTGGCACCAGGTCCGCCGCGCGCGAGCCGGCCGGTCACCGCTCGTCGAACCCGCGCTGTTCGCCTCCCGCGCGTTCTCCGGCGGCATGCTGGTCGGCCTGGTGTTCTTCGGCGGGATGGCGGGGCTCTTCCTGGTACTGGGCCTGCACCTACAGCTCGGGCTCGGGTTCAGCCCGCTGCGTGCCGGCCTCACGCTGGCACCGTGGGCGCTGGGCGTCGCGGTCGGCGCGACGCTCTCCGGCGCGTGGCTGGGCCGCCGCTACGGTCGACCGGTCCTGCAGGCGGGCGCCGTCGTCATGGCGCTCGGCATCGCCGGGATCGTGCTGACCTCGCACGTCGCGCCGCGGACGGCGGGCTGGGAGCTCGCCCCGGCACTGCTCGTGAGCGGCGTCGGGATGGGCCTGTTCATCGCGCCGTTCTTCGACATCGTCCTGGCAGGCGTGACGCTGCCGATGGTCGGCTCGGCCTCGGGCGTGCTCAACGCCGACCAGCAGCTGGGCTCGGCGATCGGCGTCGCCGTCCTGGGCACGGTGTTCTTCTCGGGAACAGGCGCCCAGGGCATGGCGACGGCGTTCGACGTCGTGCTCTGGGTGACCGCCGGGATGGTCCTCGCGGTCGCCGCGCTCGCCGCCCTCCTGCCGAGACGGGCCCGCGAGGAACAGCCGGCATAGCGGTCGGCGCCCGCCGCGGGCTCAGAACGGGGTCGCCGCCAGGAACGACTCGAACACCGTCCGCTCGCCGAGCACCTCGAGCCGCGGATCGGAGGGGTCGATACGGCCCAGCATCGCGATGAACAGGTCGGCGACAGAACCCCGCACCGCGACGGTCGCCTTCTCGTGCCCGTGCTCCCAGGAGATCGCGGTGCCGTGCGGCCGGATCACCCACTCGCCGGCCGACCCGAGACCGTCGGCGTCGTGGGAGTGCAGGTGGATCGTCCGGCCCTCGCCGAGCACCGGCTCCTCCCGCTGGGTGCGGGCGACGAGCAGGTCGAGCCACTCCGACAGGCCGTCGGCGGCGATCGCGGGGTCGATGTCGAAGCTCCCGCCCGTGGCCAGCGCGGCGTCGGCCCGGTGGACGGTCTGCTCGTGCAGCCGGCGGCGCAACCACCACGCCGCCGGCTTCGGCCCGGTGAACGTCCAGACCGGGGTGTCGGGGCCGACGCTGTCGACCGCCTCGGCGAGTGCGGCGACCCCGCCGCGCATCCACGCACCGAACTCGTCGACGGGCTTGGGCGCCCGGCCGTCGGCGACGGTGCGCGGGTCGACGGGTTCGGTCGCGCGCGTCGCGACGATCGCGGCCGCCCACCGGTCACCGCGGGCGACGTGGGTGCCGAGGGTGCGCATCGTCCAGCCCGGGCACGTGGGCACGGGCAGCTCGGGATCTGCGTCGCGCACGAGGTCGGCGAAGAGCACGTTCTCGGCGAAGAGAACGGGGACGATCTCAGCAGGCGTGACACCGAGGGCGTCGATACCGGTCATGGGTCGCGACGCTAGCGGCTCGGGGCGCCGGAATCGCGCCATTGCGACGGAGTCGGTGCGAGATGCCCACCGCGACGCGGACGACCGCTCGACCCGAACCGGTCAGGGCGTGCATGATCGCCCGTCGTCCGGGGTAGATCGAAGCCATGGCTGACCGCAGGGCTCAGGACTGGACGCCGCCCGGCGTGTTCCGGGCCCTACTGTGGTGGCCCCCGGTGGCCTTCCTGCTGGCCGCCGCTTTCCCCGGGGCGGGCCTCGTCCCGATCATCGGCTCCGGTCTGGCCCTCGCCCTGGTCGGCATCGCGGCGGCGACGCTGCCGAAGCTGGTGCACCGGAGCGAGTCCGTCACCGCCGCGGAGCCGATCGACCGGCCGGCCCCGGAGCCCGTCGACGTCCTCCCCGTTCCCGAGCGCCGCGCCGCCTGAGCGCCGACCGCGTCCCGCGGGGGCGGCGTGACGTCGCTCCCGCTCTGTTGTACGTCCGATACTAGGATGTCAAACTAAATCGGTCGGTGACAGGCATCGGGAGGACCTTCAATGACGTCGGACGCTCTCCACGTCCCCACCAACCCGGTCCGCTTCGTGACGGCCGCGAGCCTGTTCGACGGCCACGACGCGGCCATCAACATCATGCGGCGCATCCTGCAGCGGCAGGGTGCGGAGGTGATCCACCTCGGACACAACAGGTCCGTCGACGAGGTCGTCGCCGCCGCGATCCAGGAGGACGTGCAGGGCGTCGCCATCAGCTCGTACCAGGGCGGACACGTCGAGTACTTCAGCTACCTCGTCGAGCTGCTGCGCGAGCGCGGCGCCGGCCACGTCAAGGTCTACGGCGGCGGGGGCGGCGTCATCGTCCACGACGAGATCGAGCTGCTGCACTCGCGCGGCGTCTCGCGCATCTTCTCCCCCGAGGACGGCCAGCGGATGGGCCTGCCCGGGATGATCAACCTGATGATCCGCGAGTGCGACGTCGACCTGACCGCGACGCCACCGACCTCCTACGACGGCGTCTTCGCCGGTGAGCACGCCACGCTCGCCCGCGCGCTGACCCTCGCGGAGAGCGGGGCCCTGCCCGCCGACGTGCTCGACCGGGTGCGTGCCACCGAGCGGCCGGTCCCGGTCCTGGGCATCACCGGCACCGGCGGCTCCGGCAAGTCGAGCCTGACCGACGAGCTCGTCCGCCGCTTCCGCGTCGACCAGGAGGACAAGCTCCGCATCGCGGTGCTGGCCGTCGACCCGACGCGGCGCAAGGGTGGCGGCGCGCTGCTCGGTGACCGCATCCGGATGAACAGCCTCACCGGCGAGCAGGTGTTCTTCCGCTCGCTCGCCACGCGGGGTGGTTCCAGCGCCGGCGACGGCAACCTGCCCGAGCGCCTCGACGACGTCATCGCCGTGCTGAAGGCCGCCGGGTTCGACCTCGTGATCGTCGAGACCCCGGGCATCGGTCAGGGCGACGCGGGGATCGTGCCGTTCGTCGACCGCTCGCTGTACGTGATGACGCCGGAGTTCGGCGCCGCGTCACAGCTGGAGAAGATCGACATGCTCGACTTCGCCGACGTCGTGGCCATCAACAAGTTCGAGCGGCAGGGCGCGGAGGACGCGCGCCGCGACGTGGGCCGCCAGCTCGTGCGCAACCGCGAGGAGTTCGGCGCGAGCTGGGAGGACATGCCGGTCTACGGCACCAGCGCCGCGACGTTCAACGACACCGGGGTCACCGCGCTCTACCGGCACCTCGTCGAGCTGCTGCGCGGCGACGGGCTGACCGTCGGCGAAGGCAGGCTGCCCGCCGTCGAGGGGAAGGTCTCGCAGCTGCACGCCGCGGTCATCCCGCCCGACAAGGTGCGCTACCTCGCCGACATCGCCGACACCGTCCGCGGCTACCACGACGAGACCGGGGAGCAGACCGCTGCGGTCCGCCGTCACGAGCACCTGAAGGCCGCCCGCGCCGAGCTGGAGAGCGCCGACGCCGACGTCGCCGCCATCGACGGCCTGCTCGAGACCGTCGGCAAGACGGTGTCCGCCGAGTCCGCGGAGCTGCTCGCGGGCTGGGACCAGATGATCGAGGACTACTCGGGCGACGAGCTCGTCGTGAAGGTCCGCGACCGCGAGCTGCGCACGCAGCTGACCCGCGAGACCCTGTCGGGCAACAAGGTCCGGCGCGTCGCGCTGCCGCCCTACACCGACGCGGGCGAGCGGCTGCGGTTCCTGCGCAAGGAGAACCTGCCCGGCCGGTTCCCGTTCACCGCCGGCGTGTTCGCGTTCAAGCGCGAGGGCGAGGACCCGGCGCGGATGTTCGCGGGCGAGGGCGACGCGTTCCGCACCAACCGCCGGTTCAAGTACCTGTCGCAGGACTCCGAGGCCAAGCGGCTGTCGACGGCGTTCGACTCGGTGACCCTCTACGGGCGCGACCCCGCGACCCGGCCCGACATCTACGGCAAGGTCGGCACGTCGGGCGTCTCGATCGCGACGCTCGAGGACATGAAGGTCCTCTACGACGGCTTCGACCTCTGCTCGCCGACGACCTCGGTGTCGATGACGATCAACGGCCCCGCGCCGACGATCCTGGCGTTCTTCCTCAACACCGCCGTCGACCAGCAGATCGAGAAGTTCCGCGAGGAGGAGGGCCGCGAGCCCGACGAGGCGGAGCGCGAGCAGCTCGCCGCGTTCGCCTACGCCAACGTCCGCGGCACGGTGCAGGCCGACATCCTCAAGGAGGACCAGGGCCAGAACACCTGCATCTTCTCCACCGAGTTCTCGCTGCGGATGATGGCCGACATCCAGGAGTGGTTCATCCGGCACAAGGTCCGGAACTTCTACTCCGTCTCGATCTCCGGCTACCACATCGCCGAGGCCGGGGCGAACCCCATCAGCCAGCTCGCGTTCACCCTCGCCAACGGCTTCACGTTCGTCGAGAGCTACCTGGCGCGCGGCATGGACATCGACGACTTCGCGCCCAACCTGTCGTTCTTCTTCTCCAACGGGATGGACGCCGAGTACACGGTGATCGGCCGGGTGGCGCGGCGCATCTGGGCGGTCGCGATGCGCGAGCGCTACGGCGCCAACGAGCGCTCGCAGAAGCTCAAGTACCACGTGCAGACCTCGGGCCGGTCCCTGCACGCCCAGGAGATGAACTTCAACGACATCCGCACGACGCTGCAGGCCCTGTGCGCGCTCTACGACAACGCGAACTCGTTGCACACCAACGCCTACGACGAGGCCGTGACGACGCCGACGGAGGAGTCGGTGCGCCGCGCGATGGCGATCCAGCTGATCATCAACCGCGAGTGGGGCCTGTCGATGAACGAGAACCCCCTGCAGGGGTCGTTCATCGTCGACGAGCTGACCGACCTCGTCGAGGAGGCCGTCCTGCGGGAGTTCGACGCCATCGCCGCCCGCGGCGGGGTGCTCGGCGCCATGGAGACCGGCTACCAGCGCGGCAAGATCCAGGACGAGTCGATGCTCTACGAGCACCGCAAGCACGACGGCACGCTGCCGATCATCGGCGTGAACACCTTCCTCAAGCCCGAGTCCGACGAGCCGCCCACCGAGATCGAGCTGGCCCGCGGCACGGAGGCGGAGAAGCAGAGCCAGCTCGACCGGCTCGCCGACTTCCAGTCCCGGCACGCCGGCAGCGCCCCCGCTGCGCTGCGGGCGCTGCAGGACGTCGCGACCGGTGAGGGCAACGTCTTCGACGAGCTGATGAAGGCCGCCCGGGTCTGCTCGCTCGGCCAGCTCACCGAGGCGTTCTTCGAGGTCGGCGGGCAGTACCGGCGCAACATGTGAGCCGTCCGCGCCTCGGCCCACCGACCGCGCGCAACCTCACCGTCGTCCCGCGCCGGTGGATTCAAGGGCTCGTCGCAACACCCTGTCGAGCTGGGGTGATGAGTGTGATCGGTCC
>NZ_BPRG01000024.1:0-6323 GCF_036984265.1 Pseudonocardia sp. D17
CCATGATCGACCGCCTCGTCCACCACGCCGAGGTCCTCACCCTCACCGGCGACTCCTACCGCACTCGCGCCCGCCGCGAACTCCTCGCCAAAGACCGAACCAGCGACTGACCCGCCCCAGGGTGGTCACTTTTCAGGCGTCGTTTCCCGCTCAGGTTTCAGCCGCCGTTGACACGCCTTCCCTCCCCGTCGCTCCCAAAGCCGGCCTGGCAGTTCGAAAACCCACCCGCACCTGGCTCCGCGGTGGTCGCACTTGATCGGTTCAGGAGGAGGGTGCAGCCCCACGCCATCCCACCAACGTCCGTAACCTACTGTCCTGCTACGGAGATAGTCGGTCGATGCGGGCTCGTGCGCTGGCTCCGCGGTGGGAGGTGTTGTCTGAGCCGGCTATCGCGAACCTCCCCCCGGAAGGACGGCGCAGCGAAGACAAGCGAGTCGGGCGTGCTGCGCTCGCCGACCGACCGTACGGGCATGCCCCGCGGGAGCGTACGCTGGTGGGGGCTCAGCGCACCGGCGCGTCGTGCTGGCGAGGGGAGGCCGACTGCAGACCGCGGTCGCCGCGCCGGGCTACTTCCGACTGGAGCGGGCCCGCGAGCGCCGGTCCCGCCGGCTCCCCGGCAAGGCCAATCGGGCTAGCGGACCTGCACTACGGGTTGAGGGACTGGTAGGTCGGGTCGAACAAGGCGGCCGGCCGCCGGTCCAGCTCTGGCCTCCAGGGGCCCATCCCGCGCCCGGCGCGGGCTCGGCCATCCCAATGATCAGCAATCGCAGGCCGACGCGCCCTCGCTCGACCGGGTGGCTCTGTCGACGAGGTGGCGCACGTGGCCGCCAAAGTGGCCGGTTGCCGTACCGTCGATGCTCGCACTTGAGCTGGGGGGCAAACCGGTGCCAACGGATGCATGACTCTGGCACGGGACAGCCGGTGAACAGGTATGGGCTGTGTCGGGCTCTCCGGAAACCACTGGCCGTTGTAGAGCTGCGCGTCTGGCGCGAATGGCGCAGTACGCTCGCCGTTGTCGTCGAGAACATCGGGAACCGGGTCAAGGGTGCCCGCGTCATCGTTACTGACGCATTGCCCATCGGGGGGCTCGGTTGGTGGAGTAGAAGGCTGCGCTGTCAGCAGACCGCGCCTGTGTAGGATAGCCAACGCAGCCGCCGAGAGCGCCCCGATGGCGATCAGCACGGCCCAGGGCACCGGAGCCGCCCCTGCGCCTCTGGCAAGGTCGAGTGCCCACCCTGTGCCGAGATTACCGAGAAGGATCCCGACACCACAGACAGTGTTGTAGAGGCCGTAATGCGTCGCGACGAGGCGTCCTTTGGACAACGCGACGATCGTGTCCATTTCGAATGGGAAGACCACCGCCGTTCCCAGTGCCAGAATGGCTGCGGCCAGCAGCAGGCACACGGTAGCCAAGACAGTCCCCGCAGTGCTGCGGGCGAGGGCTGGCAGCACCGCCAGCAGTGCTTCGCCGAGCAGCATCGGTACGAAGGCGAGCGCGAGAACGAGCAGTCCGCGGCTGAGGGCCAGTCCGGGGCCCCACCGGCGCCGGCACCACGCCGTGACCCCCATTTGAGCGGTGATCGTGACCCCGCCAGACACGGCGAACACCGCGGCGACCAGCACCGTTGGGTCCACCGCTGTCGCGATCGCCCGAGCCTGCAGGGGCAGCGCGAGATACACCTGGTACGACAATACGTACGAGCCAATCATGGCCAGCGAGAACAACAAGAAGCCACGGCTCGAGGCGACGCGGGCCCACTGACGGAGAACCGAGGAGGGCTCACCGCGGGCCGCCGTCGAGTCAGTACTAGCTTCCTGCTCATCGCCGCGGCGGGCCGGCAGAGCACGCAACTGCAGCAGGGTGAGCAGCGCGAACACGCCTGCAGCGACCAGACAAGTGATCGAAAACGCCAAACCCGTCAGGGCGAGGCCGACGAGGGGCCCGACCAGGATGCCTGCCTGGTAGAAGACACTGAACAGTGCGAACGCCTCGACTCGGCGCTCGCGCGAGTCCTGAGCGAGGTATGCGCGCACGGCCGGGTTGAACAGAGCCCCTGCGAATCCCGTCGCCGCCGCCGCCGCGATCAAGGCCGGGACATTGTCGACCAGCCCCAGCAGGGCGAACCCTGCGGTGCGCAACGCGCAACCCGCGACGATGAGCGGCTTGTAGCCGTACCGATCGGCCAGGCTGCCGCCGATCAGGAACATCCCCTGCTGGGAGAAGTTGCGGACGCCGAGGATGAGCCCGACCAACCAGGTAGCCAACCCGAGGTCCTGGGAGAGGTGGTCGGCCAGGTACGGGATGAGCATGTAGAACCCGACGTTGATCGTCAGCTGGTTGAGCAACAGCAGCTGTACCGACTGCGGGAACGACCGATACTGGCTCAACGTCCGCATCAAGACGGGGTCCCACCCTCTGCACGCGGGTCGATCACGGTCGAGCACCGGGTCCAGCGCTCCACGACTCGCTCACGCGGGTGGTCGAGTTCATCTGGTTCGCGAGCTGGCCGGTGACCGAGGAGCCCACGGCGCTCGCAGTAGTCGTCGTTGAAGACCGTGTCGAAGTAGCGCTGAGGGCCGTCGGGAAACACCGCCGCGATCCGAGTGCCGGGCGCCGATGACCGAGCCAGCCATCCCGCGACGAGGCCGACGGCACCAACGCTCCAGCCTCCGCTGGCGTAGCTGGCCGCGGCCATGGCGCGGCACGACCACACGGCTTCGGCGGGGGCGACCCAGTGGACCTCATCGAATGCCTGGTAGTCGACGTTGAGCGGGTGGATGCTCGATCCCAGACCGCGCATAAGGCGTGTTCCAGCCGGCTGCCCGAAGATCGTGGAGCCCACCGTATCGACACCGACTACCCTCAGCCTCGGACTGAACTGGCGTAGGCTCCGGGCAATCCCAGCCGAGTGGCCTCCCGTGCCGACCGAGCACACGAGTACGTCGACATCGCCGAGCTGGTGGCGCAGCTCGTGGGCAAGCGGTCGGTAGGCCTCAACATTGTCCGGGTTGCTGTACTGGTCTGGGCACCACGCGTCGGGTTCGGCGTCGAGCAGAGCTTGGACCCGGTCGCGACGAGCTTGTTGCCATCCGCCGACCTCGGCGGGACGATCAACGGTGACGACTTCAGCCCCGTATGCGCGCAGCAGCCTATACATCAACGGTTCCATGCCGGGGTCGCTCACCAACGTCACCGGGTGACCGTGCGCGATCCCGGCCAGAGCCAGGCCGAGGCCTAGTGTGCCGCTGGTCGATTCAACGATGCGTCCCCCGGGGCGGAGTTCGCCGCGCTCACGTCCGCGTCGAACCATGTGCAGACCCGGCCGGTCCTTGATGCCACCGGGATTCGCCCCCTCAAGCTTGGCCCAGAACCCGCGGCCACCCCCGGTGAACGGCGCATCGATCCACACCACCGGAGTGTTGCCGACCGCGTCGCTGAGCCTGGGCGCACGGTGATGGATGAAAGCCGAGGGCGCGCTGACCGCAACATCGATATCAGTGATCATGCAGATGGACCTCGAAGGGCAAGGCGGCGCGAGCCCGCGCCGCGGGGAGCAATGTCGGCTAGGACGCGGCGGGGGTGGCCGCCGCAGCCTCATCTCTAGGTCCGCGCCACTTCCAACCGCTGAAGGAGGCATCGCCCGGCGAGCGGCTGGGCCACCGAGGCGTTGGGCCCTGGCTGTCCTTCGTCCGCCACTGAAGCAGACCGTGAGGCCACAACAGCTGCGATCGTGCGGGGCACCGCCCGATCCGAGATCCGCGCGCGGGGCGCCATCGCAACGTGATCAGACGTGTCATAACAGCCAGGGCCGTTGTGTGAGCTTTCGGTCACGGAGGACAACTCAACGGCACGACTGTGGAAACGACCGGAGGGGCCGCTGGCGCCCTCGGGCTTCGATGGCGCACCCGAGAGAGTGGGGAGGGAAGCCCGTAGGTAGACCGGTCGCTCGGCCGGTGTGCCAGGAGCGTGCGCGGCGGACGAGGGAGGGCCGGACGCGCCGGACCCGCCGCATGCGGCTGCAGGCAACACAAGCGCCAGCAGGACCATCACGAAGATCGCGTAGGTGCGGGGGAACCGGCTACCTCCCTCCGCTGTCCCGGATCCACTTCGACGAGTGCTCACAGTGATCGAACGATATCAGTCAGTGAGGAACCGTGGACGCCCTCCTACTATGCAAGTCCGTAGATACCCACTATCGTGCGACACAGGCAGGCAGCGTTTGCGTGACCCCGGAGGATGACGTGATCTGTTCGGCGACTGAGCCCGCCGACCCCCAGTCTCGCGTGCACCTCGAACCCACCCCGCTCGCTACCGAATGCACGCGGGCCGCTGCGGGTGTCGCTGGCGCGGTCGTCGGCGCGCCTGCGCGCGCCGAGCCCGTTTTCGAACGGCTCGGCCGCGGCGCGACCACCGGCATACTCATCACGGCGGCCGCAGGCATTCCCAGCGACGTCGTGCCGAATCCCATCTTCACACGCATGACACCGGTGCGGTGGTGGGACTATGCACTGATCATCGGCGCAGTGTTGCTCGGCGTGGTCTGGTCCACTGCCGCACCCGGTGCGCGCCGCCGGCAAGCGTACCGCTGGTCGACCTTCATCACTGCCCTCACCTTGCTTGCAGTTGGATGCCCATCGTGCAACAAGGCGGCTGTGGCCCTACTGGGAGACGTCGGCGCGCTGTCGACCTGGGGCTCGATTCAACCAGTCGTCGGTGTGACGACCCTCGTCATTGCTGGAGCTGCCCTCGTCTGGTTGTCGACACCTCGGAGAGCGCTGCGCGGCGAAGGTGCATGACCTCCAGGATGGGCCGGGCGCTCGGAACGATTGGGCGCCTGAGCCGGTTTGCAGCGGAACGATCGAGCAGAGGCGGCCGGTGGTTGTATGTCACGACGCGCGCTGCCTCCTGCGCAGCCGCCCTGCGGGGTGGGCTCAGCTCAGGCCGAGTCGTTCGAGCCGCCGAGCGCGCGCTTCAGCCGGTCCTGCTGCTCAACGGTCAGGCCCTCGGCGAACTGGAGAAGGACCAGGTCTGAGTTGCCGCCACGGACCATCGCCTCGCGCATGAGCTGCGCTGCATACCCTGCGCGAGTCATCACGGCGTGGTAGCGATGTGCGCGTCCTTCGGGGGTACGAGTCAGGTAGCCCTTCTCCACAAGATTCCCCATCGTGGACAGGATTGTGGTGTAGGCCAGGTCTCGTTGTGTGCGGAGCCGATCGACCATCTCGCGCACCGTGCCTGAGCCGCCGGCGGCCCACAGCTCGTTCATGACCACGCCTTCGAGAACTCCTAGCTGTCGCACCAGTCCCCCGGTCCATTTCCGGCCGACGAATCGACGGGCCGCGCCGTTCTGACCTCAGCAGCGTAGCGACCGTGCACCCAAGCTCAGCTACTATCTTCGTGCGTAGATCGTAGCTGGTCGAGCGCAGATCGAAGGGGTGCCATGCCGAAGAGGAAGCGAGCCGGCGCGCAGCCTCGACCAGACGGGACACTGCAAGGCTCGTCCGCTCCCCGGACCCACCCCGCGAGGGACTCCCGTGACCCCGCGTCCACACTTCGCGTGCAGTACCGGCGCTGGATGCTGAGGCGAATCGCGGGGTGGGCCGTCGCGGCCATAGGCGTGGTCATGATCGTCGTACATGTGGCGATCCATCTGGCGAACGTGCAGGTCATGAGCGGGCAGGACTTGCTGATCGGCTACCCCATGGGCGCCGTTCTGATCATCGTCGGGGTAGTGGTCGTGTCCCGGCGGTGACCGAACAGACCGGGACACAGGCCAGGCCCCAACCCGCGTTGAAGGCTGGAGGGCTCGAGCGCTCAGCCCGAACCTGAGCCGGACGAATTGGTCTTGCCACTGACTTTGCTTGCGGCGCGGGACGCGGACGGCTGAGCGATGGCGGTCACCGAGACAAACCCACTGGCTTGAGGCCGGGACCGTTCGACCTGGCAGGTCGAGGTGGGGTAGACCCGACGAAATCGTCTGGGGACGGCCCCGACAGCTCGGGTATGCGCCCCATCGTGACGCCGACCCCCACCCTCCATCCTCAGAGAACGACACGAGACGAGACGCGGCGGTACACCGGCTGCGGTACGGGGAGAGGTCGCCATGACGGTGATTCGGTTCCGCCGCAGTTCAACGAGGGCCGACTCTTCGTCGACCTCCCCACGATGTTGGGTGCGGGATGCTTTCGGCGGCAGTGCCCTCGATTCGCCCACACACGATGACATGGTGGCCCAACGATGAGCGAGATGCCCCCGTTACCTTCTTGATCAAGCCCGGTGAGGGCTTGCAGGCCACCGGCCACGGCATGACTCGTTGCCCCTG
>NZ_BPRG01000025.1:0-1482 GCF_036984265.1 Pseudonocardia sp. D17
GGGCCTGTCAAGAAGTCTGTGTAAGTCGATCTAGGAAGGTGGTCAGGACAGGTAGGGGTTGATGCGTTCGGGGTAGGCCAGGGCGAGGGCGCCGAGGGCTTGTTTCCAGCCCTGGATCACGGCTCCTTCGACGAGGCGTCCGGGTGCTCGGCGCTCGTTCGCGGGCAGGCCCTTCTCCTTCGCCCGGGCTCGGGCTCGTTTGTCCTCGATGTCGCGGATGGCGAGCCAGAGCAGCTTGATCGCGGCGTCGTCGTTCGGGAAGTGCCCGCGGTTCTTGATGATCTTGCGGAGCTGGTAGTTCAGCGACTCGATCGCGTTCGTCGTGTAGATGATCTTCCGGAGCTCGGGTGGGAAGGCCAGGAAAGGGATGAACCGCTCCCAGGCGTTGGTCCAGGTCATCACCGCGGCCGGGTAGCGGCGGCCGAGTTCGGACTCGGCGAAGGCGTCGAGCTCGAGGCGGGCAGCCTCGTCGGTCGGGGCGGTGTAGATCGGACGCAGCGCCGCAGCCACCTTCTTGCGGTCGGCATAGCCGACGAACCGCATCGCCGCCCGCAGCAGGTGCACCGTGCAGGTCTGCACGATGCTCTGCGGCCAGGTCGCCTCGATCGCCTCTGGGAAGCCGGTCAGCCCGTCACAGCACACGATCAGCACGTCCCGCACCCCGCGGTTGCGCAGCTCGGCGCACACGCCCGCCCAGAACTTCGCCCCCTCGGTGGCCTGAACCCAGATCCCCAGCACGTGCTTGACGCCGTCGAGGTCGACCCCGACGGCGATGTGCGCGGCCCGGTTGCGGACCTGGTGCCCGTCCCGCACCTTGATCATCAGGGCGTCGAGGTAGACGATCGGGTAGATCTCCTCCAGCGGGCGGGACTGCCAGACCTTGACCTCCTCGAGCACCGAGTCGGTGATCTTCGAGATGGTGTCGTGGGAGAGTTCGGTGCCCAGCGTCCGGTGCAGGTGGTGGGCGATGTCGCGCACGGTCATCCCGCCCGCGTACAGCGAGATGATCATCTCGTCGAGGCCGCCGGTACGCCGCGAGCCCTTCGGGACCAGCCGCGGCTCGAACGTGCCGGCCCGGTCCCGGGGCACGTCCAGGGCGACGTCGCCGACCTCGGTGGCCAGGGTCTTCGGGGTGGTGCCGTTGCGCGAGTTCGGGGTCCCCCGTCCGGCCGGGTCGCCCTTCTCATAGCCCAGGTGCGCGGTCTGCTCGGCGGCCAGGCCTCGTTCGAGCACGGCTTTGATCATCTCGGGAAGGAAGCCGCCGTCGCCGGTCAGTGCGAGCTCGCCGGCGTCGACCTGGGACATCAGCTGATCCAGCAGCCCGGCCTCGACCATCTGGTTCACCGCGTCCCGCGCTGTCGGCGGTTCGGCCGCCGACGAGCCCTCGGTCCCGAGCGGGTTAGCTCGTCGATCACCGGTCATGGTCATCTGTGTACTCCTCAACTCAAGAGGATCTTGTTACACAGACCATCTGACAGGCTC
>NZ_BPRG01000026.1:0-51933 GCF_036984265.1 Pseudonocardia sp. D17
ACGGCCCGACCAGCACGATCACCGTCGCGCACCAGCTGCACTACAGCCGCTTCACCGACCTCGCGCACGGCTGATCCGCGATCCCGGTCAGGGCCGGGAACATGGGCGCACGACAGCGCCCACGTTCCGGTCCGGGGAGCGACGCCGGGTACGGGGGGTGGGAGGACGCGGAGAGAGCCTCAGGTGGCGGGGCCCGGGCGCGGCGACGGAGTGCCGACCGCGGCGAGGACGAACGCGAGCAGTGCCATCACGATCCCCGTGCCGACGACCGGGACGGCCGCGCTGATCCCGCCGAGGACGATCAGCAACAGCCCGCTGACGAGCATCAGACACGGCGCGACTCCCGCATCGCGCATGCTGCGCCTGCGGATACCGGTCTGCGCGGCGCCGCCGCGGGCACGCGGACGGACATAGGCCAGCTTCTGGAACAGGCGGGCGAGATGGGGATCGCTGCCGACGAGGTTGCGCTCGATGTCGGCCAGGACGCCGCGTTCGCGTTCGTTGAGCACGAGGACTCCGGGTATCACGGTCGGTCGGACGGTGCTTCGGGTCGATCCCGGCTCGGCGCTGATCCCGGAATCACACAGTCCGTCCAGGGTATGTGATCCAATCGTTATCTACGACTCGACCGTGGTGAACGTCGCTGATCGGAGCCTACAGCGCGTTGACTGACGTTCTCGGCGTACGCCCGAATGGGCGTCGTCACACCCCCGCGTGGGTGAGGATCAGCCGGGTGGCCGCTGCTGCGCGTTCAACGGTCGCGAGATGGGCCGCCGCCGGCAGTACCTCGAGCCGGGCACCCGGGATCGCCGCGGCGATCGTCGTCGCGTGCGGGTCGACGGGCGTGGCGAGGTCGTCCGCGCCGCCGACCACGAGCGTCGGAGCGACGACGGTGCGCAGCCGTTCCCGGCTGTCCAGCGCCCCGATGGCGGCGCAGCACCCGGCGTACCCGACGTCGGAGGTGCTCGCGATCCAGCCGACGGACTCCGCCACCACGTCCGGATGGGCCGCGGCCCAGTCCGGGGTGTACCAGCGCGCGACGACGGCGTCCGCGATCGACGCCGTGCCCTCGGCCAGGACCGCGGCGCGGCGCTCGATCCACGGCGTGCTGTCGGGGTACCACGACGACGTGCAGCACAGCGTCAGCGTCCGGACGCGCTCGGGATGTTCGGCGGCCACGTACTGCCCGATCATCCCGCCCAGCGAGAGCCCGCAGTAGTGGAACCGGTCGACGCCGAGCGTGTCGAGGGTCGTCACGACGTCGTCGGCGAGGTCGGCCATCGAGTAGTCGCCCGCGGGTGCGGGCGAACCGCCGTGGCCGCGGGGGTCGAGCCGGACCACCCGCATCCGGCGCCCGAGCTCGGGGATGTTGGGGCGCCACATGTCGAGCGTGCTGCCCAACGACCCGATCAGCACCAGCACCGGTGCGTCGGCCGCGTCGATCTCGGTGGGGCCGTCGATCACGTGGTGCAGGGTGACGCTCATACCGCGGAGCCTGCCACGCCGTCGCCGGCCGTCCCCGGGGCGGGCGGGCGCAGCGACCGCACGACGGCCAGCTCCTCGGCGGTGGGCGCGGGCGTCGTCACGACCTCGGGCGCAACCTGCAGGTCCCAGCCCGTCTCCGCGCGTACCTGCTCGACGTCGACGCCGGGATGCAGTGCGGTCAGGACCAGCTCGACGGTCTCGGGATCCGGCTCGAGGACACCGAGGTCGGTGACGACCCGGACGGGGCCGCGCCCGCGCAGGCCCAGGAGCGCCCGGTCGTGCGGTCCGGTGCCGTGGCCGACGGCGGTGACGAAGTCGACCTGCTCGACGAACGAGCGCAGCCGGTGCGGGAGCAGGACGACGACCTCGCCGCACCACGCCGCCGCCTCCGCGGTCGCGCCGCCGCCGGGCAGCCGTTCGGTCGGCTCGTCGTACTCACCGAGGACGGTCGCGTTGAGGTTGGCGTGGCGGTCGATCTGCACGGCCGTCACGAAGCCGACGTCGACGCGACCGGCCTGCACCCAGCCGTCGATCTCCGCCGGGGCGACGACGGTGAGGGCTGCGTCCAGCACCGACCGCTCGGTGAGCGCGCCGTCGTCGAGCCGGACGTCGACCGCGCCGGACCGGTCGAGGACCGTCGTCCGCGGGGCGTGCGTGCGCCGGGCCAGCTGGGCGGCCACCGCCCCCGGCCCGTCGCCCTCGACGAGCACGACCTGCCTGTCCCGGACCGCCCGGGCGGCGACGACGGCCATGAGCTCCTCAGCGGTGCAGGGCGCGATCTCGACGTCCGGCGCGGTCATCGGGGCTCTCCGAGTCCGTCGAGCCACGCCGTGAAACGGTCGCGGTCGGCAGCGAGCTCGGCCCAGCCGGCGTCGCGCGGCTCGTCGTCCTGCGGCGGGACGACGGCGATCGCGGTCAGGAACGCGCCGGGCACGACGACGGCGCCCGGTGCCGGGTCGAGGGCGTCGACGACCTCGTCGACGGTGACCAGTGCGCTGCGGGCCGCGAACACGGCCTCCCGGCGCAGCCCGAGGGGGACGGCGAGCTGCACGTTCCCGGCGCGATCCGCCTGTCGTGCGTGGACGATCGTGACGTCGGGCGCGAGCGCGGCGACCGCCGCGACGATCACCCCGGTGAAGGGGCAGCGGACCGTCGCCATCGTGTCGGTGTGGTGGGCGAGATCGGAGCCGGTGTCCCGAAGGACGCCGAACGGGAGCCCGCTCGCCGCCGCGCCGTAGCGGGCGGCGAGTGCCGGGGTGGAGTGCTCTTCCAGGCACAGCGGGCGCGGCCACTGCCGCGACAGCGCGTCGCGGAACCGGGGCGGCGGGCGGTCGCCCGGCCCGTCCGCGCGCGCGAACACCAGCGAGCCGACGCAGCCCGCGCCGACGAGCCGGTCGGCCAGTGCGTCCGCGGTGCTGCGGACGACCCTCAGGTCACGACGTCGGTACCGCACGATTTCGTGCGCCGCCGCGTAGGGGGCGAGATCGCCCGTGCCCTCCAGCGCCACCGTGGCACCGTCGCGGACGAGCTCGCCCACCACCGCCGACAGCTCCACGATCTCCGGCACGAGCGCACGCTAACCCTGCGCGGGGCGTCCGGCAACGCGTCGCACCTCGGGTGGACGTCCGTCCTGGACAGACGTATTAGACGTACGTATGAATCAGGACGATCTCGAGGCGAGCTTGGCGATCCGGCCGGCCAGCCGCGACCAGAAGCCCGGCTCGCGGGCCGCGGTCCCGAAGGTGACGACGGGATGGCCGTGGCGCGGATCGACGGCGTTGACCAGCAGCGGTGACGGCTCCGTCGGCGCGGTGAGCGAGCGCACCGCGGCCGTGATGACCGCGAGGAGCGGCACCGCGAGCAGCGCCCCGGCGATCCCGCTGATGACGACGCCGGCCGCCACCGACAGGACCACCGCGAGCGGATGCAGCGACACGGCTCGACCGAGCAGCAGGGGTTGCAGGACGTGTCCCTCGAGCTGCTGCACCGCGACGACGACGCCCAGGATGATCAACGCGGGGATGAGCCCGTTGGCCACCAGCGCGATCAGCACCGCGACCGCGCCGGTGACGACGGCGCCCACCGTCGGGATGAACGCGCCCAGGAACACCAGCGCCGCGAGCGGGACGACCAGCGGCACGCCCACCGCCCACAGTCCGATGCCGATGCCGACGGCGTCGACGATCGCCACGAGCACCGTCGCCCGGGTGTAGCCGACGAGCGAGGCGAACGCGCGCCTGCCCGCGACGTCGACCCGTTCCCGACGGGCCCGGGGGGCCGCCCGCAGCAGGAATCGCCAGATCCGCGGTCCGTCGTAGAGGAAGAAGATCAGCGAGAAGAGGGTCAACGCGAGGCCTGCGGCGATCTCGGTGACGGTCGCGGCCGTCGTCAGCGCGCCGGAGGTGAGGACGTCCCTGTTGTCGCGGATCGCCTGCTCGATCTGGGCGGGCAGATTGTCGAGCTGCGACGTCGGGATGCGCAGCGGTGGCCCGGCCAGTAGTTGCTGGACCGACTGGAAGCTCGCCGTCAGCTGGGCCTGCAGTGCGGGGAAGCCCGCGATGAAGGTGTTGATGACGAACGACAGCAGCCCGCCCAGCAACGCGATGCCGCCGATGAGGACGAGGAACGTCGCGGGTCCGCGAGGGACCCGGCGCGCGACCAGCCAGTGCACGACCGGGGCGAGCAGCGCCGAGAGCAGCACGGCGATCGCGACGGGCACGACGACCACGCGCAGCTCGATGATGACGAAGACGAGGAGCCCGAAGGCCGCCGCGATGATCAGCACTCGGGCGCAGACCTCGGACGTCACGCGCAGCGGTGTGGGGATCAGGTCGCTGCCGCGGACACCGGAGCGCCGGTTCGGCGCGGGCGGCGCCGCATCGGTGGCGGCGATCTCGGTGGCGTCGAGTTCGGTGGCGTCGAGTCCGGTGGCGTCGAGTTCCGGGGCGTCCGCAGTGGTGGCGTCGATCTCGGGTGTCCCGCGACCCGCCGCACCGGCACCCGTTCCGGCGTTGTCCCTCGCGCCGGTGTCCGCTGCGCCGGTTCCGGGTGCGCCGGCTGTCGGCGCGTCGGACGGCTCGGGCGTGGCGTCCGACCGTGCCCGGCTCTGCGCGGCCGGGACCCCGTCTGGTCCGGTTCGCGCCGTCTCCTCGCTCATGTCGCGACGGTATCGCCAGCGCGCGACGTCCGGGCCGGGTCAGCGGTCGCGGCACTCCGTCGGGTGCGGAGGGCGGGGTGCCCGGGAGGTCCGTGGAGGCCGGTGTCGGAGGTGGCGCGGGTGTCGGTGGTGGCGCGGGGGTCGCCGGCTCGGGGCGGGCGGGCCGGGTCTGCGGCTGCGGCACTCCGTCGGACGTGGACGTCGGGGTCCTGCGGTGGCCGGGCGAGGGCCGGGCCGGGGGCGGCGGTGCGGGGCATCGGGACCGGTACCCCGCCGGAGCCCGGGTCAACCGTGCGCACTGGGCCGGACGGGCAGCAGCACCCCCGCACCGGAGCAGCGCAGGCGACCCGGTTGGGACGTAGAGCCGAATTACACCCGTGTAGTTGACCTCTGTTCGAGATCACGATGCTCAGAACGAGGATCCACACGTAACGCTGGGTGAGAACGGACGAATCGCAGGGCGACCGCAGCGGCACCGCCGCGAGGGCTCGTGCGGGTCGCACCGTACGTCGCGTGGAGCCGACCCTCGGGCGGCGACACGCCGGGGCGAGGGGTCGATCTCCGACCTGACGTGCGCAATCGAGGGCGCCGGGCTGACGCCCACAGTCGATCCGCACTGTCCGGCCGAGCCGGTCCCGGCGCAGGTGAGGGGCTGCTCGACGCCGGTGGCGTGGATCAGTACCCGGCGACGGGAAGGTCTCGGATCGGCAACGACGGTCGTTGTCAAGGATCCGTGAGCGCGTGTTACGGGCCGCGAGGATGACACGTGCGTCGTCGACGGTCGCCCTCCGACACACTCGGGTACTCGACAGAGCGTGATCGTTTCGACGCGCCACTCGAACGAGCGAAAACGGCCGGAATCGCTGTAACGACGGCTCCGAGGCCGTTTCCCCGGGCGTGTGACCCCGTTGTGGGTGTCAGAGTGCGCCGAACGGCCCCACCTCTCGCGTCTGCTCGGAGGGACCGGTCCTGTGGCGCGCATCGCAGGGGAACGGACACGGAGGTGGGCGTGACGGATCAGATGAGGGGTGTCGGGGCGGTCGTCGCACGACGCCGCGTGATGCTCGGGGTCGAGGACAGCGGTCCCTTCCCGGGGCGGCACGCCAGCCGGACCGAGATCGCGGCGGAGACGCCGATCTTCCATTCGCTGACGGTCGGCGGATGGCGTAGCCGGCAGCACGAGCCTGCGGCCGAGCAGCCGCGGCGCCGCGCACGCACCTCGCGCGAGAGCGACCCGCTGACCGAGTTCCGCCGCGATCCGCTCACGGCGCCGGTCCCCGCGCAGGCCTACACGGCCGCCGCCGCGCAGGCGGCGCTGCGGACCGGTCGGCACGGGCTGCCCGAGGCCGGCGCGCGCGAGTCGCGCCGCGAGGCCCGCCGCGAGGGTGGCCGGCACAGCCGCTACGAGGCAGCGATGCGGTCCGGAGCGGCAATGGGCTGGTAGCCGAGCTGTGCCCCTCCGTCCGGTCGAACCGGGCAGGGCCGGGACGACGGGCCGGAGGGGATCGGTGATCTGCTGGGGAGCGGGTCACCTGCACGACGCGGGCCGGGTGCCCGTGACGACCGGAGGGGAGACCCGGTCGTCACGGCCCCGGCCTTCGCGCGCTACCCGGGACACCGCGCTACCTGGGCCGCGCTACCCGGACCGCGCCGCGCGAACGGCGTGTCGGCCCGCGCTTCCCGGACACCGCGCCGGGCCACGCTCCCATGCACTGGAACCACCGGAGCGTAGGAGTCAGGCCTGCGCGTGCAGCCGCCTCGCGACGGCCCGTGTCGCCGCGAACGCCGCGGGCGCGTCGACCCGGGTGGGCAGGCGCGCGTCGAGCACCTGCTCGCCCGCGACCCAGACGTCGCGCACGGCCCGCGCGCCGCCCGCCCACACCAGGTTCGACAGCAGCTGCGCGTCGTCGTCGGGATCGAGGAAGGCGGGATCGTCGAGGTCGATGTGCACGAGATCGGCCCAGCGACCGGTTTCGAGCGCGCCGATGTCGTCGCGCCCCAGTGCCTCGGCTCCGTCGCGGGTGGCGAGGAGGAGCAGGTCGGCGGCGGTGAGGGCCGCCGCGTCGTCGGTGCCGAGCCGGGCCAGCAGGCCGGCGAGCCGGGCCTGGTGCCAGAGGTCGAGATCGTCACCCGATGCCGGGCCGTCGGTGCCCAGCCCGACCCGCACACCCGCGGCCCGCAGCGCCGACACCCGCGCGATCCCCGCGGCGAGCTTGCCGTTGGAACCCGGGCAGTGCGCGACCGCGGCGCCGCGCCGGGCGAGCAGGGTGACGTCGTCGTCGGAGAGGTGGACGCCGTGCGCCGCGAGCAGCCGGCCCCCGAGCAGGCCGGACGCGTCGAGCAGCGCCGGGACCGACCCGTGCTCGGCGCGGATCTGCGCGTCCTCCTGCGCCGACTCGGCGACGTGGATGTGGACCAGCGCGCCGCGGTGCGCGGCGTGCTCCGCGACGGAGGCGAGCGCGGGGGCGGGCAGCGTGTAGGCGGCATGCGGGCCGTAGCCCAGCTCGATCCGCTCGCCCGGGCCATGACGCAGGCCGTCGGCGTCGATGCGCGCGGAGACGTCGTCGCGCATCTGTTCCCACGTTCCCAGGCGGTCCCAGCCGGGCGCGTCGATGATCCCCGGCGTGACGACGGCCCGCGTTCCGACGGCGAGGACCGCCTCGATCACGGCGTCCGTGAAGAAGTACATCTCGGTGCTGGTCGTGCACCCGGTCCGCAGCAGCTCGATGCAGCCCGACGTCATGCCCGCGCGGACGTCGTCGCCGGTCAGCCGGGCCTCCGCCGGCCACATCACCCCGGTCAGCCACTGCATGAGCGGCAGGTCCCCGCCCATCCCCCGCAGCACCGTCATCGGCGTGTGGCAGTGGGTGTTGACCAGACCGGGGATCAGCAGCCCGGGGAGTGCACGGACCGGCGCGGTGGACGCCGGCGCCTGCGCGCGCGGGCCGACCCAGCCGATCCGGCCGTCGGCGCGCACGTCGACGACCGCGTCACGCACGACGGGACAGCCCGCGCCACAGGTCAGCGCGACGGGCGCGGTGAGCCGGGCCGCCGTCACCGCCGGGGGTCGAGCAACGACCGCAGCGAGCGGAACGGCGGGAGCCACGCGCCGCCGTCGGGCAGCGTGTCGAGGGTCATGCGCGGCAACGGCTCGCGGAAGACGCCGTCGATGTCCTCGAGGTCGACGAACTCGAGGACCTCCGAGTTGAGCGCGAAGGTCGCGTACTCGCGGAAGCCGATGACGGTGACGCCGGCGCCCTTGGCGACCAGCTCCTCCAGCGGCTCGCGGAAGGCCCGCCCGTCGCCCGAGGCGACGACGACGTGCCGCAGCACGCCCTCGTCGGCACGCAGCTGGATGTGCCGCAGCATGTCCTCGTCGACGTCGGAGTCCTCGGTGGTCTTCGGCTTGGCGAAGACGGCGAAACCGACGTTGCGCAGCGCCTCGACCCACGGCCGCACGACCTCGGTGCTGCCGGGGACGACGTTGGTGAACACGGTGGCCTCGGCGGTCGCCTCCGGGCCGGCGAGGTCGAGCAGCCAGCGGCCGACGGCGTCGAACCGTGGCCGGAACGTCGACGTGGGGCGCGCGCCGAGCAGGGAGCCGAGGCTCATGTCCATGTTCGGTGCGTCCCAGACCAGCAGTACCCGGGGTGGCGGGGTTCCGCCGGACTCACTCATGC
Organism: Pseudonocardia sp. D17; assembly: GCF_036984265.1. Lineage (NCBI taxonomy): Bacteria > Bacillati > Actinomycetota > Actinomycetes > Pseudonocardiales > Pseudonocardiaceae > Pseudonocardia > Pseudonocardia sp. D17. Next base: position 8,323 of record NZ_BPRG01000026.1, read on the forward strand.
ACGCGACCCTATCCGTGCCCCACCGTCGTCCGGTCCGAGGAACCCGCGCCCGTGCGCAGCACGTGCACGGTGCCGGTCACCGAGACGGTCGTCGCCTCGCCCGGGCGGGGCGCGCCGGCGTCGGCGGGGACACGGGCCGTCGCGGTGGTCCCGTCGGCCACGGCGAGCCGCACCAGCCGGGCGTGGCCGTGGAACTCGACTGCCACCACCAGCGCGGACACGCCGGGTTCCCCGAGCCTGACCTGCTCCGGCCGGACCACCGCCGTCACGACGCCCGGCCGTCCGGGACGGTGGCGGACCGGTCCGAGGGGGGTGTCGACGACGGCGCCGTCGCTCTCGCCCCGCAGCAGGGTCGCGGCGCCGACGAACCGGGCCAGCCACTCCGTCGCCGGTGCGGAGTAGAGGATCTCGGGCTCGTCGTCCTGCACGATCCGGCCCTCGTGCAGGACGGCGACGCGGTCGGAGACGGAGAACGCCTCGTCCTGGTCGTGGGTGATGAGGATGGCCGCGGTGCCCGCGGCGCGCAGCGTGGCGACGACGTCGGCGCGCACCGCGGCCCGCAGCCCCGCGTCGAGGTTGGCGAAGGGCTCGTCGAGCAGGACGACGGCCGGTTCGGGCGCCAGCGCCCGGGCCAGCGCCACCCGTTGGCGCTGCCCGCCGGAGAGCTCGTGCGGCATGCGGCCGGCGAGCCCGTCGAGCTCCAGGCGGGCGAGCAGCTCCGCCACCCGCGTCGCCCGTTCCGGGCCGCGCAGCCGGCGCAGCCCGTAGCCGACGTTGCGCGCTACCGTGAGATGGCCGAACAGCGCACCCTCCTGCGGAACCAGCCCGATGCCGCGGTGCTGTGGCGCGACCCGGGCGAGGTCGCGGCCCCGCATCTCGACGGTGCCGGTCGCCACCGGGTGCAGTCCGGCCACGGTGCGCAGCAGCGTCGTCTTCCCGCTGCCGCTCACGCCCAGGACGCTGACGAACTCACCGGCGTGCACGTCGAGGTCGACGTCGCGCAGGACGAGCGGGCCGCGCCGTCCGCCGTACCCGGCGGACACCCCGCGCACCCGCAGGACGATCCCGTCGCCGGTCACCGGCGCCGCCCCCGCTCGGACAGGAACCACGCGGGCACGCTCGCCACGAGGACCAGCAGCAGCGCCGCGGGTGCGGCGGCGCCGTAGGCCCCCATCGAGGTGTGCTGCCACAGGTCCGTCGCCAGGGTGTCGAGTCCGATGGGCCGCAACATGAGCGTCGCCGGGAGCTCCTTCATCGTCGTGACCGCCACGAGCAGGCCGCCCGCGGCGATCCCGGGCCAGGCCTGACGGCCGGTCACCGCGAACCACGTCCCCAGCGCGGACCGGCCGAGCGTGCGGGAGACCTCCTCGACCGACGTCGGCACCCGTTCGACGGCGGCCCGGGTCGCGCCGACCGCCTTGGGCAGGAACAGGACCGCGTAGGCGAAGACCAGCACCGGCGCCGTCTGGTAGAGCGCGGGGAGCAGGCCGAGGGACAGGAACACCAGCGCCAGCCCGACGACGATGCCCGGCAGCCCGTGGCCGAGGTATGCGAGCGACTCGACGACGCCGACCGATCGCCCCCGGTACCGGGCCGCCAGCACGCCCACCGGGACGGCGAGCACCACGACGAGGGCCGCGGCCGCGGCCCCCAGGGCCAGCGTCGTGACGGCGCTGCGGGCCAGGTCCACCCAGTCGGGCGCCGTCCCCGCCCGCAGGATCCGGCTCGCCAGGACGGCAGGCGGCAGCAGCAGCGACAGCGCGGCGACGGCGGCGAGCCCCGTCGCGGTCGCGGCCGTCGCCCACGGGCCCAGGGACACGGGGTCGGCCCGCCGGGTCGCGACGACCGCACGGCCGGCCGTGGCCCGCCGCCGCACCCGGCGTTCGGCCAGCACCATCGCCAGCGCGAACGCCGTCAGGACCAGCGCGAGGACGGCGGCGGTGACGCGGTCCAGGGTGCCCGTGTAGGAGGCGTGCACCGCCCAGGTGAGGGCCTGGTAGCGCAGCAGCGCGATCGCGCCGAAGTCGGAGAGCGTGTAGAGCGCGACGAGCAGCGATCCGGCCAGCGCCGCGGGCAGCACCTGCGGGAGCGTCACCGTCGCGAAGGCCGCGACCGGGCCGCGGCCCAGCGTCCGCGCCACGTCCTCGGGCCCGGCGTCGGCCAGCCGCAGTGCCGCCAGCACCGGGATCGTGACGTACGGCGTGCACGCCAGCACCATCACCCCGACGACCGGCCAGAACCCGTTGAGGCCCGGCCACGCGGCGAGCCAGGCGAACGCCGTGATGTACGACGGGATCGCCAGCGGCAACGAGGCCAGCACCCACCAGAGGCCCGGCGCGGGCAGTCGGATGCGCACGACGAGCACGGCCGTCGTGACGCCCAGGACGAGGCAGCCCAGACACACCGCCGCGACGAGCAACACCGTGTTCGCGGCGAGCTCCCAGGTCCGCGGCCGGGTGAGCACGGCGACGACGCGGTCACCACCTGCCTGGCCCGCGCGCACGACGAGGTAGACCAGCGGAAGGGCGGCGAGGACGGCGACCGCCGCCCCCGCCGCGAGCAACGGTCCGGGTGGACGGTGCCCCGTCCACCCGGACCGCGGGTTCGGCCGCGCGGTCAGACGAGACCCTCCTGCGTGAGCATCTCGACCGTCGTCCGGACCGACGACAGCTGGGCCAGGTCGATGTCCGGGCCACCGAGGCGGTCCAGCGGCGGCACGGCCTTCGGCGCGCCGGCGCCCGCGACGAGCGGGTACTCCGCCGTCTTCTCCGCGAAGTACTTCTGGGCCTGCGGCGACACCAGGAACTTCACGAACTCGGCCGCCTCCGGGGACTGCGCCGCACCCTTCAGGATGCCCGCCCCGGTCACGTTGACCAGCGCGCTCACCGAGCCGGGGTCGCCGAACTTCAGCTGTGCGCGCAGCGTCGTCGGGTCGGTCTCCGACCGGGCCCAGTAGTAGTGGTTGATCAGGCCGAGACCCGCGGTGCCCGCGTTGACGGCCTCGAGGATCGCGGTGTTGTTGCGGTGGATCTGCGGCTCGTTGGCCTTCAGCCCCTGCACCCAGGCCCGGGCGGCCTCCTCGCCCGCGGTCACGCGCAGTGCGGTGACGTGGGCCTGGAACGAGGCGTTGGTCGGTGCGATCGCGATCTTGCCCTTCCACTGCGGCTGGACCAGCTCGGTGATGTCGCCGGGCACCTGGTCGGCCGCGTACGTCCGGCTGTCGTAGGCGATGACGCGGGCCCGGCCGGTGAGACCGACCCACGACCCGTCCTTCGACGTGTAGTTGGCGGGGACGGCCGAGGTCACGTCGGCCGGGAGCGTGGTGAGGTGGCCGGCGGCGGCGACCGCTCCGAGGGCACCCGACTCCTGGGAGAGGAACACCTGCGCCGGCGTGCGGTCACCCTCCTCGAGCAGCTGGGCCGCGAGCTCGGTGGTCGACCCGTACCGGGTCTCGACCTTGATCCCCGACGTCTGTTCGAACTGCTTGATCAGCTCTCCGACGAGTGCCTCCTCACGACCCGAGTAGACGACGAGCGTCCGGTCGCCGGAGGCCGCGGTGGTCGCGGGGGCGGCGGGTGTTGAGCCGCCGCCGCAGGCCGAGAGGGCCAGAGCCGCGGTGAGCGCGCCGGCCAGGAGGGCCAGCCGTCGCCGTGGTGTGGACATCGCAGGTGCACCTGTTTCTTCGGACGAGGGGTGGGGAGGAATTAGGTGAGGCTAAACTTCCGGTATGTCCGAGTCGTCCCCCCAAAATTCGGGGGTGCACACGCCCAACGGCCACGCTCGCGGCACCGCGCGCCGCCGGTCGGTCTTCGTGCTCGACGACCATCGGGTCTTCACCGACATGCTGTCGTTGACCCTCGGCATGCAGCCCGACCTGCGCTGCGTCGCGGTCGCCCACTCGCTCGCCGACGCGGCCCGCGTCACGGAGACCACCGAGTTCGACGTCGCCATCGTCGACCTGCAGCTGCCCGACGGCGACGGCCTCTGCCTGCTGCCCCGGCTGCGCACACTGCGACCGCACGTGCGCACCGTCGTCCTGACCGCGCACCCCCGGCCCGACGCCGCCGCGCGGGCGTTCGCCGAGGGCGCCGTGGCCTTCCTGCCCAAGGACGGCGCGCTGAGCGAGATCCTCGGCGCCGTCCGGGGCGGCGCCCGCGAGGTCACCGACGACCCGGCTCCCGCGCCCAACCTCACCGGCCGCGAACACGACGTGCTGCGCGCACTCGCCCGCGGCCTCGACGCCCACCGCATCGCGGGCGACCTCGGCATCTCCCTCTACACCACCCGCGACCACATCAAGATGCTGCTGGCCAAGCTGGGGGCGCACACCCAGCTCGAGGCCGTCGTCACCGCGCACCGGCTCGGCGTCGTCGAGCTCGACGGTCCCCGCTGACGTGCGGCCGGTCGTCCGCCGGGAACTCGTCCGGCACGCCGTCCTCACCGCGGTCGTCGCGGCCGTCCTGTCGGCGATCACCGTCGGCGGGCTCTGGCTGTTCGCCAACGGCGAGGCCCACCGCACCGCCCGGGACGTCGCCGGCCGCGTCGCGACCGCCGTCGGGGTCGCCCTCTCCGCGCACCACTACGACCCCGTCCACCCGACCTCCCGCGACGAGATCCTCCGCGGCCTCGCCCCGTTCGTGGACTCGGGAATGCTCGCGCGGGTCAAGATCTGGCGGGTCGTCGGCGACCAGGTGCAGGTCGTGGTGTCCGACGAGCCACGCATCGAGGGCGAACGCCGCCGCTTCGACGCCGATCTCGCCCGCCGGCTCGACGCGGGCGAGATCGTCGTGCTGCGGGTCCCCGACGATCCCGAGCACCGCTACGAGCGGGCCGAGGACCGCGCCCTGCTGGAGGCGTTCGTCGGCTTCCGCGACGCGTGGGGCGTGCCCATGCGACTCGAGGTCTACGTGCCGGTCGACACCGCCGCGACCGTCCGCAGCGCGATGGCGCACCTGTTGCCGCTCGTGATCGGGAGCCTGCTCGTCCTCGCCGCCGCGACCGTCCCGATCACGCTGTCGCTGGCCCACCGCGTGGAACGCGACCAGCGGGAGCGGCAGGCCGTGCTGCACTACGGCCTCGCCGCCTCCGAACGCGAGCGCCGCGAGCTCGCCCAGGTCCTGCACGACGGCGTCGTCCAGGACCTCGCCGGCACCGGGCTGCTGCTCGACGCGCTGCTGCTCGACGAGACCGACGGCGGGCGCCGCGAGCTGCTCGGCCGCGCCCACGGGCTCGTGGAACGCGACGTCGGACTGCTGCGCGGCCTGCTCACCGAGCTCGCGCCCGGAGGACTGGGCATCCCCGACATCCGGACGTCGCTGCAGGAGCTCGCCGCCGAGCACGAGCGCGGCGCGGCCGGAACGCCGCTGGAGACGACCGTCGACGTCGCCGACGAGCCCGACGCGCAGGTCGTCGCCCTCCTGCACCGGATCGGCCGGGAGCTGCTGCGCAACGCCGTCCGCCACGGCGCGCCCGGCGTCGTGCGGGTCGCCGTCGACACGCCCGGGCCGGGGCGGGTGCGGATGACCGTCACCGACGACGGGCGCGGGTTCGACCCGACCGCGCCCCCGGGGGACGGGCACGTCGGCCTGCGACTGGTGGCGCTGGCCGTCGAGGAGCGCGGCGGGACCCTCGACGTGCGCAGCGCGCCCGGCGACGGGACGGTCGTCGAGGTGACGCTGCCCGCCCGGCTGCCGGAGCTGCTCCCGTCACCCCTCGGATCCCCGGAGCGCTGACCGGGCAGACTGTCGTCCGTGCCTGCCCCCGAGAACTCCGCCGCCGATGCGCTCCGGGTCGCCCGGGACGCGGCGGCCGCGATGGAGCACGCCGACGTCGCCGCCCGGGAGGCCGGGGTCCGGCTGGTCGACGTCGGCCCGGGCCGGGCCGTCACGGCGTTGACCGTGACCGAGAAGCACCTCAACGGGCACGGCATCTGCCACGGCGGATACGTGTTCCTGCTGGCCGACGCGGCGTTCGCGTACGCGTGCAACAGCTTCGGGGTGTCCACGGTCGCCGCGGGCGCCGACGTCGCCTTCCTGCGGCCGGCCGCGAGCGGCGACGAGATGGTCGCCGAGGCGTGGCACCGCGCCGGGTCGGGACGGTCGGGCATCTACGACGTCACCGTCCGCGTCGGCGACACTGTGATCGCCGAGTTCCGTGGCCGGAGCCGGACGGTTCCCGGCCTGGCCGCGCCGCCCCCCGCGCCGGCCTGACCTCCGTCAGCCCGCGGTCGGCGGGTCGAGCAACGGGTCGGCGCCGGGCGGCAGGAACGCCGGGCGCTCGTCGGGGCGCGGGTCGTCGTAGTAGCGGTGGAACACCTTGGTCTGCCCGCCCGAGAGCGGCGGCACGATCCACGTCCAGTCGGCCGGGCAGGACCGGCCGGCCTTCTCCTCCTTCTCGACGTGGATGAGGAAGCGCTCGGACTCCGTGTGGTGGTCGGCCATCGTGACCCCGGCCGCGTCGAACGAGTGCTGCACCGCCCGGGTCAGCTCGACGAGGGCGCGGTCGCGCCACAGCGTCCGCACCGAGCTCGTGTCCAGGCCCATCCGCCGCGCGACCGCCGGGAGCAGGTCGTAGCGGTCGTCGTCGGCGAGGTTGCGGGCACCGATCTCCGTGTTGAGGTACCAGCCGTTGAACGGTGCGGCCGGGTAGCGAACGCCGCCGACGACGAGGGGCATGTTGCTGATCGCCGGTACCGCGTGCCAGCGCAGCCGCAGGTCGGCGAACCACGCGAGGTCTGGGTGGGTCAGCGGGACCTCGAGGACGGCGTCCTCCGGCAGGTCGAACAGCTGCGGGCGACCGTCGGGACCCGACACGAGCAGGGGCAGCACGTCGAACCGGCCGCGGGGCTCGGGACGCCGCCAGCCGAGACGTTCGACGAGGTCGGTGAAGTCGGCCAGCCGGGGGTCGCCGCGCACGATGCCGTCGGGGAGCCGGTGCCCGGCATAGCGGATGAGCTGCTCGTTGTGGATGCGGGGCCCGGGGCGCTCGGGCACGTCAGGGGCGAACACCGTGATCGTCGACCGGATGCGACCGCCGCGCGTGGCCTCGCGCAGGTGCTCGATGCACTCGGCCGCGACGTCCGACGGTGCCGTGAGGTGCCTGCGGTCGCGGACGTGCAACGTCTTCCAGTACAGCCGCCCGATGCACCGGGCCGAGTTCCGCCACGCGACCTGCGCGCCGAACGCCAGCTCCCGGCTGGTGTGCCGGTAGGTCCCGGTGCTCGCGATCTCCTCGAGGACGGCCTCGCGCCTGCGCTCGTACCGCTCGCCCGCGGCGTCGGGCTGCTCGGCGTGGAACTGCTCCAGGAACTCGAGCGCCTCGTCCGGGTCGACGGGCCTGGGGCCGGTATCGGGCGTGCCCGCGTCGGGGCGGCCCCGACCGGTCATCGGGCAGTGCTGCTGCGGGACGAGGACGGCGTCGGTCTCCGGGGGGCCGTCCGACGATCGCTGACCACCGACCGCTGCGGTCAAGGATCGCCTCCGGGGAGTCACTCGATGGGTACAGGCTGCTACCTGAGTCTTTCTACTATGTGACTCTCGGTATGTCAGCCTTCGCCCATCAGTGATGCTTTTCGTACATCAGGTCCGATACTTCGCGACCTTCCGTGATCGCTCGCTGCTCGAACTTCGAGACCGGCCGCCAATCGGGCCGCGGCACGAAGCCGTTCGGACCGGCCTCGGGTGCGCGCTGCAGACGCCGTTCGGCGTCGGCGACATCGCGCATCTGGACGGCGTATTCCGCCCAGTCGGTCGCCATGTGCAGGATCGCCCCAGGCCGCAGGCGGGACGCGGCCAAACCGACGAAACCGGGCTGTACCAGGCGACGCTTCCGGTGCCGGCGCTTCGGCCACGGGTCGGGGAAGAAGATGCGGATGCCGTCCAGCGAATCCACCGGGATGCAGGCGTCCAGCAGGGCGACGGCGTCACCCCGCAGCAGGAGCAGGTTCGTCAGGTCGGACGACTCGACGCGCAGCAGGAGCTGTGCCAGGCCGGGCTCGAAGACCTCGACGGCCATGTGGTCGACGTCCGGCGCCGCGGCGGCGAGCGCCGCCGTCGACTCGCCCATCCCCGACCCGATCTCGAGCACCAGCGGTGCCGTGCGGCCGAACCAGGCGGGCGGGTCGTAGGGCTCGCGACCCTCGACGAGATCGGCGACGTCGCGGCCGTGCCGGTGCCACAACCGGTCCCACGCCGACTGCTGGCCCTCGGTGAGCCGGTTGCGCTGGTGGACGAAGCTCGGGATCCGGTCCGTCCGCGGCGCCGGCGCCGTCTCGGCTCCCACGGTCATCGTCTCCTTGCTCCCCCTGCTGGTCATCGTGACCGGCCGATTGTCCCCGACGCCGCCGTCGCCGCCGACGGGCCCCGTCGCCGTGGCGGCGCCACGACCGTGACCGAGCCGTGACCTTCGAAGCGTGGTACTACGCATCCGCGGCGCCCCGATGATCGCCATTCTCTGCGGTGTGTCCGATTCGCAGGTGTCAGACGACAGGCTGACCGCCGTCGCCGCCGAGCTCGGAAGGCTCGGCCGGCGACTCGACGATCTCGGCGTCGAACTGCTGGCGCTGCGTAGCTCGTCGCCGGGTCCCGCACCGGGCGGGGGGTCCGGAGCAGGACCCGGCGACGTTCTCACGGGCCCGTCCGGCGTCGGTGCCGCACCGGCGCCCGACCGGTCCGGCCCGCCCGCGTGGCCCGCGCCCCCGACCCGCCCCGGCCCGCCGGGGGTCGCGGGGACGCCGGGGGCCGCTGCGGCGCCGCGCTGGGTGGCCCCCGGACCCGTCGCGCCCCAGGGGCCGTGGCCGGGCCGTCCGCCGCGGGCGGCTGCGTCGCCCGCGGTGTTCGCGGGGACCGGTGCGCCCTGGACCCGGCCGGGACCGGCGGTGCCCACCGGCCCACCCGCGCCGCAGCGGCCCGGTTGGTGGGCGTCGCTCTCGGGAGCGCGGTTGCTCGCGTGGACCGGCGGCGGGGTCACGTTGCTCGGTCTCGTCATGCTCCTGGTGCTCGCCGCCTCGCGGGGCTGGTTCTCCCCCGTCGCCAGGCTCGTCGCCGGCGCCGTTCTGGGACTCGCGCTGCTCGGGCTCGCGGTGTGGCTGCACCGCAAGGAGTCCGCCCGCGCCGGAGCGGTCGCCGTCGCCGGGACCGGGGTGGCGGCGCTGTACCTGGTCGTCGCCTCGGGGACCGCGCAGTACCACTACCTGCCGGCCGCCGTCGGCCTCGTGCTGGGGCTGGTCGTCGCCGCGGGCGGGCTCGGGCTCGCCGACCACTGGCGCAGCCCGGCGCTCGCGATCGGCGCGGTGGTCGGCGCGGGGCTGCTGATGCCCGTCGTCACCGAGGGCTGGGGGCCGCTGCTGGCCGCGCTCACCGTCGTGCTGGAGATCGTCGCCGGGATCGTCGCGCTGCGCCGGGGATGGCCGTGGCTGCTCGTCGTCGGTGCCGCGTGGGCCGTCCTGTACGCGTCGCTGGCCGCAGGCGTGGCCGGGTCCGCCGAGCTGTGGCCGGCCGGTGCCGCGGCGGCTGCGGTGCTCGTCGTCGGGTGCGCTCTCGCGTTGTACGCGCTGGTCACGAGTTCGACGAACGCTCCGGCGTACGGCGTGCTCGCCTCCGCCGCAGTGCCGATGCTGGTCATGGGCGGCCGGCTCGACGGCTGGCGCGGTGCCGCCGTCGCCGGTGGCGCCGCGGTCGTGATGCTCGGTGTCGCGCTCGTCCCCCGTCTCGACCGCCCGGTGCGGATCGTCGCGCTGACGGTCGGTGCGGTGGCGCTGCTCGAGGCCACCGGACTGCTGTTCTCCGGGGATGTCGGCGTCGCCGTCATCGTCGGGGAGGGCATCGGGTTCGCGGTGGCCGCGGCGCTGCTGCGCAGCCGGCCCACCCTGCTGTTCGCGGCCGGCTTCGGCGTCATGGGCGTCCTCGGCGCGCTGGCCCTGCCGCTGCCGCCGGGTGTCCTCGCCGGGTACCCCGCGTCGCCCTTCACCCGTGGCGGTCTGCTGCAGACCGGCCCGCTGGTCACGGGCCTGATCGTCGCGGTGCTGACCGTCGGCCTGGCGGTTGCGATGCTGGTCGCGCTGGCGCGCACGGGCCTGCTCGGGTCGGGCGACGGCCGGGCGGCCATGTGGGTCGTCACCGGGCTGGTCGGGCTGTACGGGCTGACCGGGTTCGTCGTCGGCCTCGCGCTGCTCGTCTCGCCCGACCGGGGCGGGTTCGTCGCCGGGCACGCCGTCGTGACGGTGCTGTGGACGGTGCTCGCGCTGGTGCTGCTGGCGCGGGGCATCCGGAACACCCCGCTGCGCGTCGCGGGCCTCGTCCTGGTGGCCGCCGCGGTCGCGAAGCTGATCCTCTTCGACCTCGTCTCCCTCGACGGCCTCGCCCGCGTCGGGGCGTTCCTCGGTGCCGGGCTGGTGCTGCTGTTCGCCGGGGTGCGGTACGCGCGGCTCGTCTCCGAGGCCGAGACGGCGACCGGTCCGGCGACGCCGCCCACGGGGGTGGCCGCCCCGGCCGGGGGCCCGGAGCAGGCGGCGGGCGACGACGGGCGTGGCACCTGGGGACCGCCCGACGCCCGGACCTGATCGGATTCGCAGGCGCGAACCCGGTACGCGACGGGGTCCGGGCGCACGGGGCCGGATGCCACGGTGGGCACATGCCCGACCGGTATGCCGACGCGGTGCGCATGGCGCGCGCGGAACTGCGCGCCCGTCGCCTGGCCCTGCCCGGTCACGCCGCGGAGGTCCGCGCGGCGTGCAGCCTGGCGCGGGTCGCGGCGGCGGCCCGCTCGGCCACGGCGGTGGCGGCCCTGTCGGCCGAGCTGTTCGGCTACCTCGACCGCGCGGGCCGGGCCGACCGTGCGCTGCTGCCGCGGCGCGCGGCGGCGGCCGCCGAACGGATCGTCGCCGACGTGCTCGACCGGGCCGGCCAGGGGCTGGTGCCCGAGCTGCGGCGGATCGCCTCGGCGCGGGGGCTGCCGACCTCGGCCGGCGAGGGCTGGGTGCCCGGTCCGGTGCACGTCCTGATCCCGCCCGCCCCGCCGCCGCCGGGCCTCTGGCAGACGGCGGCGACGGGCGGCGCCCTGTGGCGCACCGCGCTGCTGCCGCTCGCCGGGCTGCCCGTGGTGGGGCTCCCGGCGGTGGCCGGGGGCGCGGGATCTCCCGCGGTCTGGGCGGGTGCGGCGGCCGGCGTGGTGACGCTGGTCGCCGCGGTCCTGGGGCGTCGCGGCGCTGCCGACCGCGAACGCTGGCGACGGTGGGTCCCGGGCGTCACGGCGTCGCTGCGGGCGGCCCTCGACTCGGCTCTGCTGACGGCGCTGCTGCACACCGAGCGGCAGGTCGTCGCCGCGCTGGACCCCGCCGTCGTCCGCCGGGCCGGGGAGATCGACGCGCAGCTGCGTGGGATGACGGGCCCGCCGGGGGAACGGGCGGCCCCCGCGAGAGAGGAGCAGCACACGTGACCGACCCTGCTGCCGTTCCCGACCCTGCTGCCGTTCCCGACCCTGCTGCCGTGCGGGATCCCGCTGCCGTCGACGATCTCGACGCACCGGATGCGCACACCCTCCCGGGCCTGCCCGTCGCCGGTGGTGCCGACACCGACGCCGACGGCCGCGCCGACACCGTGGCGGTGCTCGACGGACCCGACCTGCTGCTGCACACCGACCTCGACGGCGACGGGCTCGTCGACGAGGTCCTGCGGCTGGGCGCCGGGGTCCTGCCCGGTCTCGCGGACGCGCCCGACGAGGGCGGGTACGGCGGCGGGGACGGCGACGGCTGGTGGTCCTGGCTGCCCTGGTTCTCGGGTGGGGACGGCTCGTTCCGGTAGTCGATCTCGCCGTCGGTGCCCGTCGGTAGGTTGCGGGGGTGGCACCAGATCCGAGGATCGACCCGGCGTTCCGGGAGCTCCCGCTCGACGCGCTGGCCGACGCGGCGCTGCAGCGCGCCCGTGAGCTCGGCGCCGGGCACGCCGACGTGCGGGTCGAGCGGGCCGTCTCGCAGTCGATCGCCTTGCGCGACGGCGCCGTCACCGGGGTGTCCGACTCGACGTCGGTCGGCCTCGCGGTGCGCGTCGTCGTCGACGGTGTGTGGGGCTTCGCGTCGCACGTGGAGCTGACGGCGGAGCGGGCGGCGGCGACGGCCGAGCAGGCGGTGGCCGTGGCGCGGACGTTGGCCCCGGTGGCGCGCGAGCGGGTCGAGCGGGCCGACGAGCCGGTGTACCCCGCGGCCGAGTGGGTGTCGTCGTACGCGACGGACCCGTTCGCGGTGCCGACGCGGGAGAAGGTAGAGCTGCTCGCCGAATGGTCGCAGCGGCTGCTCGCGGCCGACGGGGTCGACCACGTGCAGGCGTCGGTCGGGCAGGTGCGGGAGACCAAGTTCTACGCCGACCTCGCGGGCACCCGGACGCTCCAGCAGCGGGTCCGGGTCGAGCCGGCCGTCACGGCGACGACGGTCGACCGGGCAGCGGGCGGCTTCGAGACGATGAGCTCGCTCGCCCCGCCCGCGGGCCGCGGCTGGGAGTACCTCACGGGCCAGGGGTGGGACTGGGACGGCGAGCTCGCCGCGATCCCCGAGCTGCTCGCGGAGAAGACCAAGGCGCCGACGGTGCAGGCCGGCCCGACCGACCTGGTGATCGACCCCACGAACCTGTGGCTCACCATCCACGAGTCGATCGGCCACGCCACGGAGTACGACAGGGCGATCGGCTACGAGGCCGCCTACGCCGGCACCAGCTTCGCCACCCCCGACAAGCTCGGCACCCTGCGCTACGGCTCACCGGTCATGCACGTCACCGGCGACCGCACCGTCGAGCACGGGCTGGCGACGGTCGGGTTCGACGACGACGGCGTCGCCACGGGCGAGTGGGACCTGGTGCGCGACGGGGTGCTCGTCGGGTACCAGCTCGACCGGACGTTCGCGCCGCGGCTGGGGCTGCAGCGGTCCAACGGCTGCGCCTACGCCGACTCCCCGCACCACGTGCCGATCCAGCGGATGGCCAACGTGTCCCTGCAGCCCGACCCGGACCGCGACACGACCACCGAGGACCTGATCGGGCGGGTCGACCGGGGCATCTACGTCGTCGGCGACAAGTCCTGGTCGATCGACATGCAGCGCTACAACTTCCAGTTCACCGGGCAGCGCTTCTACCGGATCGAGGGCGGCCGGCTCGCCGGCCAGCTGCGCGACGTCGCCTACCAGGCCACGACGACCGACTTCTGGGGGTCGATGGAGGCGGTCGGCGGCCCGTCGAGCTGGCGCCTCGGCGGCACGATGAGCTGCGGCAAGGCCCAGCCGGGCCAGGTCGCGCCGGTCAGCCACGGCTGCCCGTCCGCGCTGTTCCGCGGGGTCAACGTCCTGAACACGCAGGAGGAGGGCCGATGACCACGCTGTCGACCGCGCTCGCGCCGCAGGAGATCGTCGAGCGGGTGCTCGGGGCAGGCCACGGCGGCGCCGACCTCGCGGGCCGTGTCGTCGTGGTGTCGGAGACGAGCGAGGCCGCCGTGCGCTGGGCGAACTCGACGATGACCACGAACGGTCTCGGTACCTCCCGGCGGACGACGGTGATCTCGCTCCTGCGGGTCGACGGCGGCACGGCGGCGGGCGTCGTCAGCTCCGCGGTGTCGATCACCGACCCGGCGCAACTGGCCGACCTGGTCGCGGCGAGTGAGCAGGCCGCGCGCGAGGCCGGCCCGGCGAACGACGCCGCGGAGCTGCCCGCCGAGATCGTCGACGACCCGGCCTGGTCCGACGCCGCGGCGGCGACGTCGATCGGCGTCTTCGGCAACCTCGCGACCGGCCTGGCCGAGGTGCTGGGCGGGGACCTGCGGCAGTACGGCTTCGCCAGCCACTCGCTCACCACGGTCTGGCTCGGCACGTCGACGGGTGTGCGGCGACGCTGGGTGCAGCCGACGGGATCGGTGGAGCTCAACGTCAAGACACCCGACCTGGAGCGCTCGGCGTGGACGGCGACGGGGTCGCAGGACTTCACCGACGTCGACGTCGTCGCGCTCGCGGCCGACGCGGCGCGACGGCTGGAGTGGGGCGACCGGAAGGTGACGCTGCCACCGGGCCGCTACGAGACGCTGCTGCCGCCGTCGGCCGTCGCCGACCTGATGATCTACCTCTTCTGGTCGATGGAGGGCCGGGCGGCGCAGGAGGGGCACAGCGCGCTCTCGGGTCCCGACGGGGTGCGCGTGGGCGAGCGGCTCACCGACCTCCCGCTCACGCTGACCAGCGATCCCGCCGCCCGCGGCCTGGAGTACGAGCCGTTCGTGGTGGCGACGAGCTCGGGCGGCGGCACGAGCGTCTTCGACAACGGCGCACCGACCCGGGCGGTCGACTGGGTGCGCGACGGGGTCGTCAACGAGCTGGTGTACTCCCGTGCCGAGGCCGCCGAGTTCGGCACGGCGTTCACCCCCGCGGGCGACAACCTGCTCCTGCGGGGTGGCCCCTCGGGCACGGCGTCGTCGATCGACGAGATGGTCGCCGGCTCCGAGCGGGCCCTGTTGCTCACCTGCCTCTGGTACATCCGCGCCGTCGACCCGACGACGCTGCTGCTCACCGGCCTCACCCGCGACGGCGTGTACCTCGTGGAGAACGGCGAGGTGGTCGCGGAGGTCGACCACAACTTCCGGTTCAACCACTCCCCGCTCGACGTGCTGCGCGGCACCACGGAGGTCGGGGCCACGGTGCCGACGATCGGCCGGGAGTGGAAGGACTGGTTCACCCGCTCGGCGATGCCCCCGCTGCGCGTGCCGGACTTCAACATGTCGTCGGTGTCGCTGGGCCGTTGACGTGCAGGCGTGACGGCGCTGTCCCCGCTCACGGGCCGACGGGGAGCCACGACGACAGGTGTCGGCGCCGAGCGGTCGCGGGCCGCCCGGCGCCCGCGGCGGCCGTCACGGGTCGGCGCAGTGCGGCCACCGTCCGGCGCGCCTGTGTCCGCTGTCCGGCGTCATGCCTCACCCTGGACCCGCACGATGCACGCCGTCCTGGTACCCCGCCGATGCCGCCGCGGTCCCGTGAGCCGAGGGAGTTTCCGCCTGTGTCGTACGACGTGGTCAGCGCCTACACGCTGGTGATCGGTGACGACTCCGGCGAACCGGCGGTGAGCGTCCACGGATCGGCGGCCGAGGCCTGGCGGGAGCTCGACCGGGAGGTCCGCAGGCGTTCCCGGATGCGCCCGCGCCCGCGGCGGGTGGTCGACGAGGAGTCCGCGACGCGGCTGGCGTCGGCATGGCGGGCGGCCGATCCGGACACCCGGTTCTGGAACGTCACGGCCCACCGGCTGCCCATCCTGCTGCCGGTCATCGCGCGCGAGGCCGGGGCGGTGGCCGCGCGCGCCCGTTGAAGAGCGCTCAGCCCGCGGGCGGGACGGGCTCGCCGCCGCCGGTCGTGGGCATCGTCGTGGATCGCGCCTTCTGCTCGGCGATCCGGACCTGAACGTTCTCGGACGTGATCGCGGCGCGCCGGCGCTCGCGGACCTTGAGCAGCACGAGCATCGACACCCCGTAGGCGACGCCGACGACGACGAGCACGATGCCGAACTTCGTGACCATCGTCTGCACGACGCCCTCCACGGGGACGTCGACCGTCGAGATGATCGCGAGCACGCCCAGCGTGAGCAGATGGAACAGCACCGTGAGCAGCACGTTCAGCGAACGTGCGGTCTCGTTGCTCTGGAAGACCTCTTCGAGGAAGGGCTCCCCGGACAGGAACAGCACTCGCCCCACGGCGACGGTGAGCGCCACCGCGACCACGAGGAACACCAGATACTGGGCGGTGGTCACGATGGGCCTCCTGCACTCGGTGTCGTCACGACGGCACGCCTCGACAAGACCTACCCCGTCGGCATGTTCATCATGCAGGCCGAGGCCGGGCATTCCGACGCGGTTCGTCACATCCGGTGCTGTTCCCGTCGCGGTGCGTCCGGCCGGTGGTCCGCCGCACCGCCGGATGCGCCGCCGGACGTGTCGTCGGATCGGGCGGCCCGATCCGCGATCCCGGCGGCCAGCCGCGCGCTGCCCTCACCGATGGTGAGCTCCCGCAGCGGGAGGCCGTCCTCGAGCCGCATCATGACGCGGTCGAGGACGTCGATGTAGGCCTCGCCGGAGCGGTCGGCGAGGGCCTGCGCGGCCAGCCGGGCACCTGCGACGACACCTGCGAAGAGCAGGACGTCGAGGTCGTCGTGCGGCCGGCCGTAGGTGTCGGCGACCTGGTCGGCGATGGCGGTGACGGTCAGCCCGCTGCGCTCGCGTGCGGCGGCCTGCAGCTCGGGGGCGCTGCGCACCAGTGCCATCCGCACCTCCTCGAGCTCGCGCTTCTCGGGTGACAGCCGCCGGAACGCGGTGGTGACGCCGGTGCGCAGGGCCGTCAGCAACGGGGTGTCGGGGGGCAGCTCGGCGAACGCCTCGGCCATGAGCGGGTCGACGTCGTCGAACAGGACGACGTCCTCCTTGGTCGGGAAGTACCGGAAGAACGTGCTGCGCGAGACGTCGGCGGCGGCGGCGATCTCGTCGACGGTCGTCTCGGCGAAGCCCTGTTCGCGGAACAGCCGCAGCGCGTGCCGCTGCAGTTCCGCCCGGGTACGGGCCTTCTTCCGTTCGCGCAGTCCGGGGTTCGGGGGTCTCACGTCCCGCAGTATGTCCGGTCCTGCGACTCAGGGCTGAATAATACTCAGTATTTTATGAGACTCAGTCTCATAATGGTGGTAGCGTCGGGCGCATGGACATCGACGCTCTCGTGGTGGGGGCAGGCCCGACTGGCCTGACACTGGGATGCGAGCTTGCGCGCCGCGGCGTGCGGGTCCGGGTGGTCGACGCGGCCGCCGGGCCCTTCACCGGGTCACGCGGCAAGGGGTTGCAGCCGCGGACGCTGGAGGTGCTCGACCTGCTCGGGGTCGGGCGGCGGCTGCTGGGCCTCGGCCGGTTCCGGCTGCCCATGCGGGTGCCCGACGGCGCGGGCGGGTTCGAGGTCAGGGACCTGCACCCGGATGCGGCTCCGACACCGTCGAGCCCGTACGCACGGCCGCTGATCATCCCGCAGTTCCGGGTCGAGGAGACGCTGCGCGACGCGCTGGCCGGCCACGGCGTCCAGGTGGAGTTCGGTCGCCGGCTGACCGGTCTGGCCCAGGGCGACGAGTCCGCGACGGCGACGTTCGACGACGGCGCCCGGATCGCGGCGCGCTGGGTCGTCGGCTGCGACGGCGGGTCCAGCACGGTCCGCCACCTCGGTGGGTTCACCTTCCTCGGGCAGACCGACGAGACCATCCGGATGCTGATCGCCGACGTCCGCGTCGAGGGCGTCGACCGCGACCACTGGCACGCGTGGGGAGGCGCCGAGGGCGCGTTCATCGCGCTGTGCCCGCTGGCCTCGACCGACCGGTTCCAGTTCCAGGCCTCGACGGCTGCCGACGACCACCGCGAGCCGACCCGCGAGGTGGTGCAGGAACTGCTCGACCGCGCGACCGGGGGCCAGGTGCAGGTCGTCGACGTCGGCTGGTCGTCGCGCTGGCGGCTCAACGAGCGGATGGTCGACCGTTACCGCGCGGGGAGGGTGCTGCTCGCGGGCGACGCGGCGCACGTGCACTCGCCCGCGGGTGGCCAGGGCATGAACACCGGCATCCAGGACGCGGCGAACCTCGGGTGGAAGCTCGCCGCCGTCGCCGCGGGCGCCGATCCGGCGCTGCTCGACACCTACGAGGCCGAGCGGCTGCCCGTCGCGGCCGAGGTGCTGGGCCTGTCGGCGCGCCTCACCCGGCGGACGCTGCTCGACCGCGGCGAGGACGGCACACGCGCCCTCCAGCTGGGACTCACCTATCGCGGCGGCCCGCTGGCACCCGACGGCGGCGCGACGGCGGCCGGCCCACGGCCCGGCGACCGTGCCCCGGACGCGACCGAGCTGCTGTGCGGTGAGCCCGGGGCGCGACCGGTCCGGCTGTTCGACCTGCTCAGGGGCTCGACGTGGACCCTGCTGGGCTTCGGCGCGATGCCGCCGGAGGTCGGGATCGGCGTGCGCCGGGTCGGGATCGCGGGCCCGGGTGGCGCGGCCGGGGTCGTCGACACCCAGGGGCACGCCCACGATGCGTACCGGCCCGTCGACGGCGAGCTCGTCCTGGTGCGCCCCGACGGTCACATCGGCCTCCGGACGACCGACCCCGACGCGGTCCGCGCCTACCTCTCGGCCGTGCTCCCGCCCGACGAGGCACTGACGAGCGCGCGCAGCACCGCGACGAGGTCCTCGACGTCGCCGACCCCCGTGATCGGCGCCCCGGTGAGCGTCCTGAGGTAGAGGCCGTCGCCGACGAGCTGGACGAGCCAGGCGAGCATGGGGTCGGGGACCTCGGAGCGCAGCGCGGCCAGCCCGTCGGCGTCGACGGCGGCGATGGCGTCGCGCGCGGCGAGGCCGGTGGGGCTGGCGTCGGCGATGCGCAGTGCGGCGAGGTAGGTGCGGGTCAGTCCGACGGGTGAGGCCCGGCCCGGCACCGAGGTGCGCAGGTAGTAGGCGACGACGCCATCGGGGTCGGCCCGCATCGCGTCGGCGTCGGCGGCGCTGCGGGCGCGCAGGCGTTCGAGCAGCCCGGCGGCGAGTGCGTCCTTCGACGCGAAGTGGTAGAGCAGCCCACCCTTGGAGACGTCGGCGGCCGCGGCGACGGCGTCGAGCGTCGTGCTGCCCGGGCCTGCCTCGATGAGCAGCGTCTCGTAGGCGTCGAGAACGCGATCACGGGCGCCGGCCACCGCGCGAGTCTAGGGGGGCGCCACGGGGTTCTCCGGTCGACCGGGCGCCGGGCGGGTCGGCCGTCCGGCGGGCCGGGCGCCGCGGCGGTCCGGCCGGGCCGGGTACCGGTTGCGTCGGGGACCGGTGGCGCGTCGCACATCTGGCCGATGGCGGGAACAACCTGCGAAACTGTACCGTCTGGACGGTATAGAGACCCGGAACTTGCACCACCGCACGAGGACCCCCGAATGACCGTCACGCTCCCGCGCGCCCACGCGCGTCCGATCCCCGCGCGCGCGGGCGCCCGGCAGTGGCTCGCACTCGCCGTGCTGTTCCTGCCGACGCTGCTCGTCGCCGTCGACAACACCGTGCTGAGCTTCGCGCTGCCCGCGATCACCACCGCGCTCGTGCCGAGCGCGACGACCTTGCTGTGGATGGTCGACGCGTACCCGCTCGTGCTGGCCGGGCTGCTGGTCACGATGGGCACCGTCGGCGACCGCATCGGTGTGCGGCGGCTGCTGGTCGTCGGCGTCAGCGGGTTCGGGATCGTGTCGCTCGCCGCGTCCTTCGCGACCGACGCCGCGCACCTCGTCGCGGCCCGCGCGCTGCTGGGGTTCTTCGGCGCCATGCTGATGCCGAGCACGCTCGCGTTGATCCGCTCGCTGTTCACCGACCGCGACGAGCGCCGGCTGGCCCTGGCGATCTGGGCGACCGGTTTCGCCGCGGGCGCCGCACTGGGCCCGCTGGTCGGCGGCGTGCTGCTCGCGCACTTCTGGTGGGGATCGGTCTTCCTGGTCAACGTGCCGGTGACGGTGCTGATCGCCGTGCTCGCCGTCGTGATGCTGCCCGAGGCGCGGCATCCGCGGGCCGGTCGGCTCGACCTGGTGGGCGCCGCACTGTCGCTGCTCGCGGTCGCGCCGATCGTGCTGGCGGTCAAGCTCGTGGGGTCCGGCGGGTCGCTGCCGCTCGCCGTGGCGGCGCTGGCCGTCGGTGTCGGCGCGGCCGCGGGCTTCGTCCGGCGCGCGCGCAGGCTGACGGCCGCGGGGCGCGACCCGGTGCTGGACGTCCGGCTGCTGCGCTCACCGGTGCTGCGCGTCGCGATGCTCGCCAACCTCACGACGATGGCGGCCCTGACCGGCCTGCTCTTCTTCTCCGCGCAGTACCTGCAACTGGTGCTGGGACTCGACCCGATGCGCAGCGGCCTGCTGCTGCTCCCCGGGTTCGTCGCGACGGTCGTCGCCGGCCTGGGCGCGGCCGCGCTCGCCCGCCGCTTCCCCATCAGGACGCTCGTGCCGGCGGGCCTCGCGACCGCCGGGGCCGGGTACGCGCTGTGCGTCCTGCTCGGCACGGGCACGACGGGCGGCCTGCTCGTCGCGGCGGGCGTGCTCGTCGGGTCCGGGATCGGGCTGACCGAGACGCTGACCAACGACGTCGTCCTCACCGCCGCGCCCGTCGAGCGGGCGGGATCGGCCTCGGCCATGTCGGAGACGGCCTACGAGCTGGGCGCGGTGCTCGGCACGGCCGTCCTCGGCAGCGTGCTCACCGCCGTCTACCGCGGACGTGTCGACGCGCCCGCGGGCCCTGCGCGCGAGACCCTCGGCGGTGCCGTCGACGTCGCGACGGTCACCGGTGACCCCGCCCTGCTCGACTCGGCCCGTGGTGCGTTCACGCTGGCCGTCGACGTCACCGCGGGCGTCGGCGCCGGCTGGCTCGTCGCGGTCGCCGTCACGGCCTGGGTGGTCCTGCACCGTGAGCGGCGGTGGTCGCCATAGCGACCATCGCCGCTCACGACCCCCGTGGTCCGGTCTCCTTCCGCGGGCTCAGCCGACGAGCAGCCCGACGCCGAGCGCCAGCATCGTGACGGCGACGGCGCCGTCGAGCACCCGCCAGGCTCGCGGGGACCGCAGCCACCGGCCGGCGAGCCGGGCACCGAAGGCGAGCGTGGTGAACCAGGTGATGCTGGCGACGACCGCGCCGACCGCGAACCACCAGCGGTCCGTCCCGTGTGCGCTGCCGACGGTCCCGAGCAGCAGCACGTCCAGGTGGACGTGCGGGTTGAGCCAGGTCAGCGCGAGGCAGGTGGCCAGCACCGGCACGATCGGCCGGGCACGGACGGCGGTCCCCGGCGAGCCTCCCGCCGTCCCGCCGGTCGGACCGGTGCCGGTCGGGCCCGGGCCGGCGCCGGGGTCGACGACCAGCGCCGCTCCCGACGGCCGCCAGGCCCTGCGTGCGGCGAGCAGCCCGTAGCCGACGAGGAACGCCGCGCCCGCCCACCGCACCACCGTGACCAGCCACGGCGCTGCGGCCAGCACCGCCCCGACGCCCGCGACCGCCGCGGTGATCAGGACGGCGTCGCTGCCCATGCACACGAGCGCGACGGCGGCCACGTGCTCGCGACGGACGCCCTGGCGCAGCACGAAGGCGTTCTGCGCGCCGATGGCGACGATGAGGGACAGGCCGAGTCCGAGGCCGGAGAGCAGGGCGGGCACGGACGCCGACGCTAGGAGCGGGAGCAGCCGCAATCCAGCTCAGGATTCTTCAGTGCCATTAGCGTGACTTCACATGAGGCTGGCGCACGAGCTCGTGGAGACGGTCGCGACGATCGTCGACGAGGGAACGTTCGAGGCGGCGGCGCAACGGCTGCACCTCACGCCGTCGGCGGTGAGCCAGCGTGTCCGGCGGCTGGAGGACCAGCTCGGACGGATCCTGCTGGTCCGCTCGAAGCCGGTGCGGCCCACCGAGGCCGGCGCGGCCGTCGTGCGGCTCGCGCGGCAGACCGCGCTGCTGGAGCACGAGGCGCTGAGCGGGCTCGGCAGCGCGGAGCCCGACGACGCCGCACCCGTCCGGCTCGCCCTCGCCGTCAACGCCGACTCCCTCGGCACCTGGTTCCTCGCGCCCCTGGGTCGCGTCGCGCGCCGGCACGCCGTCGTCTTCGAGTTGCACCGCGACGACCAGGACTTCACCGCAGGCCTGCTCGCCGACGGCACCGTCACCGCGGCCGTCACCGCGCAGGGGACGCCGGTCGCGGGGTGCGCGGTGACCCCGCTCGGCGTCATGCGCTACGACGCCGTCGCCACCCCCGAGTTCGCGGCCCGGTGGTTCCCCGAGGGGCCGACCGCCGACGCGCTCGCGCGGGCGCCGCTGGTCGACTACGACCGGCGCGACGACCTGCAGACTCGCTGGCTGCGCGCCCGGGGTGCCGACCCGGCCGCGCCGCCGCGCAACCTCGTGCCCGCGACGAGCGACTTCGCCGCCGCGGTCCGGACGGGCCTGGGATGGGGGCTGCTGATGCCGCCGCAGTCGCGCGGTGCGCTCGCGTCGGGAGCGCTGGTGAGCCTGGGCGGCCCGCCGGTCACCGTGCCGCTGTTCTGGCAACGTTGGCGGTTGCGTTCCCCGCTGCTCGACGCCGTCGCGGACGAGGTCGTCGCCGAGGCCCGCGCGGTGCTCGACCCCGTCCGGGCCGGACCGCGACCGCCACGGCGCGCCGGCCGCGCGGCGCCCGGCGCGCCACCGGCGTCGAGTGGGTCGTGAGCGCGGACCGGACAGCACCGTCGACACGGCGCGGCCCGGGTTCGACGCGACCCGCAGCGGCCGGCCGGCGGCACCGGCCGGCGGCACCGGCCCGGCCGCGGCGCCGACAGGCTCAGGTGGCGCCCATATCGCGCAACAGCCTCTGCGCCAGGGCGCGCACCTCGTCGCGCAGCGCGTCGGGCGCGACGACGGTCAGGCCCACGCCCAGGCCCGCGAGCATCCGGGCGGCACCGTCGAGGTGCTCGACGCGCCCCCGGAACAGCGACCCCGACGGGTGCGCGGCGAGCGTGCCGGCGGTGCGCGGCACCAGCTGCCGGGCCCGGTCGAGCGGCACGTGCAGGACCACCTCGACCTCGTGGGCCCAGCCGACCGCCGCGATCCCGGTGACGACCTGCTCGGCGGCGTCGAACCCTGCGGGCGCCGGCGTGCCGGGCCCGACCGCCTCGACCTGCAGCACCCGGTCGACGCGGAAGGTGCGGACGGCGTCGCGCGCATGGTCGTGCCCGCTGACGTACCACCGGCCGGCGTGGAACGTCAGGCCCCACGGGTCGAGCTCCCGCTGGGTGGCGTCCCCGCGCCACGACCGGTACGCGATGCGGACCCGCTCGACGTCTCGGGCCGCGGTGCCGAGCGCGAGCAGGACGGCCGCGTCGGGGGCCGCGCCGTCGTAGGCGGTGGCGGTGAACCCGAGCACCTCGGCGACGGCGTCGACCCTGTCGCGCAGGGTCTCGGGCAGGACCCGGCCGATCTTCGCCCGCGCGCTCGCGACGGCGGGCGCCGCGGCGTGCAGGCCCGTGCGCTCTGCGGCGAGCAACCCGAGCACGACGGCGACCGCCTCGTCGCCCGACAGCATCAGCGGCGGCAGCCGGTAGCCGGGCAGCAGCCGGTAGCCGCCGTACCGGCCCCGGCTCGCGACGACGGGCACCCCGAGCTCCTCGAGGGTCCGCACGTGCCGCCGGACGGTTCGCGCGTCGACGTCCAGGCGTTGTGCCAGTTCGGGTCCGGTGATCCCGGGCCGCGCCTGCAGGAGTTCCAGCAGGGCGAGCACCCGGCTCGCCGACGAGGTCATGGCGACATTCTGCCGTAAATCAGGACCGGTTCGGCCCGGATCACGTCGTACCGTCGCAGACATGACGACATATGTGCTGGTCCCGGGGTTCTGGTTGGGCGCGTGGGCGTGGAACGGGGTGGCCGCCGAGCTGCGGGCTGCGGGTCACGAGGTGCGGGCGTTGACGCCGCTGGGTGTCGCCGAGCGCGCGACGACGGCCGAGGTCAGCGCGGCCGACCAGGTCGCCGATGTCGTTGCGACGATCCGCCGCGAGGTGGAGCCGGTCGTGCTCGTCGGGCACAGCGGGGCCGGCCCTGTGGTCGTCGCCGCGGCGGAGGAGGCGCGCGAGCAGGTGGCCGGGCTCGTCCTCGTCGACACGGGTCCGATGCCGGAGGGCATGGCGCACATCGACTTCCACCCGCCGGAGATGCAGACGTGGATCCGCGAGCGCATCGCCGCCCACGGCGGCTGGTACCCGATGCCCACACCCGAGGAGCTGCGCACGTCCGGTGCGAGCCTCGACGGCCTCGACACCGACACCCTGGAGACGCTGGTCCGGCGCGCGGCGCCGGAACCGGCCGGTGTCGTCCTCGGCCCGGTGCGACGCGGTGTCAACGACCCGTCGCTGCCCAAGACTCTCGTGGCGTCCAGCTTTCCGGGACAACAGGTCCGCGAGCTCGCTGCCGCGGGCGTGCCGGCCTTCGCCCAGCTCGCGGACCCGGAGTGGGACATCCGGGACCTTCCGGCCGGCCACTGGCCGATGTTGTCGGAACCGCACGAGCTGGCCGTCGTCCTCGCCGACGTCGCGCCTGGTCGGCCGCTGTCACGTCTTCGTGAGGCCCCGGGGTCGGGCGTGTAAACCCGCCCCGGAACCGGCCGCTCCTGCCTGTGCGCTTGCTCTCTGAATCGATTACCTGATCGGTCTTGTGAGCCGGTCTACAGCTCTCACCCAGGGATACAACAGCGTTTTCCGGGTAGCCTCCATTGTCATCTTCCTTTGCCGCGCGTGGCTCTGACGGGTCACGCGGGCGACGGCATTCCCAGGGTCGGCGGCACCCGACCAGGCAGGAGAACGCACACCAGATGACCACTGCAGCCGTTCGAGGTATCGACACAGCGCCGACGACGAACGCCCAGCTGATCGACTGGGTCCGCGAGGTCGCCGATCTGACGGGCCCGGACGAGGTCGTCTGGTGCGACGGTTCCGACGCCGAGTGGAACCGCATGACGAGCCGCCTGGTGGACGCCGGGACGTTCGTCAAGCTCGACGAGAAGAAGAAACCCAACTCGTTCCTCGCCGTCTCCGACCCCGACGACGTCGCGCGGGTCGAGGAGCGGACCTTCATCTGCACCGTCGACGAGGCCGGCGCGGGCCCGACCAACAACTGGGTCGACCCCGCCGAGATGAAGTCGACGATGTCGGAGCTCTACCGCGGTTCGATGCGTGGCCGCACGATGTACGTCATCCCGTTCTGCATGGGTCCGCTCGACGCGAACCCGCCGATGCTGGGCGTGGAGATCACCGATTCCGAGTACGTCGTCGCGTCCATGAAGATCATGACGCGAATGGGTGCCGACGTCATCAAGCTGCTCGACGACCGCGGCGACCAGTTCGTGAAGTGCCTGCACTCGGTGGGTGCCCCGCTCGAGCCCGGTCAGGCCGACGTCGCGTGGCCCTGCAACGACACCAAGTACATCAGCCACTTCCCCGAGACCCGTGAGATCTGGAGCTACGGCTCGGGCTACGGCGGCAACGCCCTGCTGGGCAAGAAGTGCTACGCGCTGCGCATCGCGTCGGCCATCGCGCACGACGAGGGATGGCTCGCCGAGCACATGCTGATCCTCAAGCTGATCAGCCCGGAGGACAAGGCGTACTACGTCGCGGCGGCGTTCCCGTCGGCCTGCGGCAAGACCAACCTCGCGATGCTGCAGCCCACGATCCCGGGCTGGCGCGCCGAGACCGTCGGTGACGACATCGCGTGGATGCGGTTCGGCGAGGACGGCCGGCTCTACGCGGTCAACCCGGAGTTCGGCTTCTTCGGCGTCGCGCCCGGGACGAACTGGAAGACCAACCCCAACGCGATGCGCACCATCGAGAAGGGGAACTCGCTGTTCACCAACGTCGCGCTGACCGACGACGGCGACGTCTGGTGGGAGGGGCTGGAGGGCGAGCCGCAGCACCTCACGAGCTGGACCGGTGAGAGCTGGACGCCCGAGTCGGACAAGCCGGCCGCGCACCCCAACTCCCGCTACACCACGCCGATCAGCCAGTGCCCCGTCGTCGCGCCGGAGTGGGAGGACCCGAACGGCGTGCCGATCTCGGCGATCCTGTTCGGCGGCCGCCGCAAGACGACGGTCCCGCTGGTCACCGAGGCCCGCGACTGGCAGCACGGCACGTTCATGGGCGCCACCATGTCGAGCGAGACGACCGCGGCGGCCAAGGGCAACGTGGGCCAGGTGCGCCGCGACCCGATGGCGATGCTGCCGTTCCTCGGCTACAACGTCGGCGACTACTTCCAGCACTGGATCAACGTCGGCAAGGGCGCGGACGCCGACAAGCTGCCGAAGATCTTCTACGTCAACTGGTTCCGCCGCGGCGAGGACGGGCGCTTCCTGTGGCCGGGCTTCGGTGAGAACAGCCGCGTCCTCAAGTGGGCGATCGAGCGGATCGAGGGCAAGGCCGCCGCGGAGGAGACCGCGATCGGGTACGTCCCGACGCCCGAGGCGCTCGACATCGACGGTCTCGACACCGCGCTCGAGGACGTCCAGGCCGCTCTCGAGGTCGACCCGGAGGAGTGGAAGGCGGAGCTCCCGATGATCGAGGAGTGGTTCGAGAAGGTCGGCGACACGCTGCCGACGTCGATGCGTGACGAGCTGGAGGCCCTGCGCCTGCGCCTCGGCGACTGACGGATCCCGACAAACCCGGCGGCCCGTCGCACCTCCCGGTGCGGCGGGCCGCCGTCGTCGTCAGGGAGGCCGACCTCACGCGCTGCACGATCGGGTGACCAGCCCTACGATCCGCCCGCCGTATCGGATCGGGGGAGGGCTCACCTCATGTCGGACACGACGCCGCGGCCGTCGCCGAGGCCCGGGGAACGCACCGGGTGGCGGTTCAGCGCGTGGAACCTGTTGTTGCTGGTGCCGCTGTTGATGCTGGTCACGCCGTGGTTCAACACGGTGACGCCCAGGCTGTTCGGGATGCCGTTCTTCTACTGGGTCCAGTTCGTCTGGGTCGTCGTCGGTGTCGCCTGTGTCGCGATCGTCTACCGCATGACGCGCGACGAGCCGGTGACGAACGCGCCCGACGAGCTCGGCGTCGACGACCTCGACGAGAGGAACGTCCGATGACCAACTGGGTCGAGCTCGTCGTCTTCCTCGTCCTCTTCCTGGTCGTCACCGTGCTGGGCTTCCTGGCGGCGCGGTGGCAGCGCGGCGGCCACATGGAGCACCTCGACGAATGGGGCCTCGGCGGCCGCAAGTTCGGCTCGTGGGTCACGTGGTTCCTCGTCGGCGGCGACCTCTACACCGCGTACACCTTCGTCGCCGTCCCCGCGCTGCTGTTCAGCTCGGGCGCGCTCGGCTTCTACGCGTTGCCCTACACCGTCGTGCTCTACCCGTTGGTGTTCCTGCCGGTGCTCCGGCTGTGGTCGGTCTCGCGGGTGCACGGGTACGTGACGCCGGCCGACTTCGTGCGCGGCCGCTACGGCAGCTCGCTGCTGGCCCTGATCGTCGCGATCACCGGCATCGTCGCGACGATGCCCTACATCGCGCTGCAGCTCGTCGGCCTGGAGGCAGTGCTGCGCACGATGGGGATCAACGCGTCCGGCATCCTGGGGCACCTGCCGCTGCTGATCGCCTTCGTCATCCTCGCCGTCTACACCTACCAGTCGGGGCTGCGGGCGCCCGCGCTGATCGCGTTCGTCAAGGACATCCTGATCTACGCCGTCATCCTCGTGGCGGTGCTGTACCTGCCCGCCAAGCTGGGCGGCTGGGCGTCGATCTTCGACTCCGCGCAGGCAAAGCTCTCGCAGCCGAGCGCGACGAGCGGGGGCAAGCCGCAGGGGTCGATCCTGCTCACGGGGTCGAACCAGCTGCAGTACATCACCCTGGCGCTCGGGTCCGCGCTCGCGCTGTTCCTCTACCCGCACTCGGTGACCGGTGTGCTGGCCTCGCGCGGGCGGGCGGTGCTGAAGCGCAACATGGTCGCGCTGCCGGCGTACTCGCTCCTGCTGGGTCTCCTCGCGCTGCTCGGCTACGTCGCGATCGCGGCGGGGGTCAAGCCCGTCACCAACAACGCGACCGGCCGGCCGGACGCCAACACGATCATCCCGGCGCTGTTCGACTCGCAGTTCGGCTCGTTGTTCGCGGGCATCGCGTTCGCTGCCATCGGCATCGGCGCCCTGGTACCGGCGGCCATCATGTCGATCGCGGCGGCGAACCTGTGGACGCGCAACGTCTACAAGGAGTACCTGCACCGGAGCGCGACGCCTCGGCAGGAGGCGCGTCAGGCCAAGCTGGCGTCGCTCGTGGTCAAGTTCGGCGCGGTCGCGTTCATCCTGTTCATCGACCCGCAGTTCTCGATCGACCTGCAGCTCATCGGCGGCGTGATCATCCTGCAGACGCTGCCCGCCGTCGCCATCGCGCTCTACACGCGCTGGCTGCACCGTTGGGCGCTGCTGGCGGGCTGGGTCGTCGGCATGACCTACGGCATGTACCTGCTCAGCATCATCCCCAACCCGGCCACGGGCCGGCGGCACTTCGGCGGGTCGGCGCTGACGCTGGACAAGCTGACGATCCTCGGCTGGCACCCGTTCGCCGGCTCGCCGGTCCAGATCTACGTGGGCTTCGTGGCGCTGGTGGTCAACCTGGTCGTCGCCGTCGTCGTCACGTGGTTGCTCCGGGCGGCAGGGGTCTTCAACGGTCCGGACCAGACCGCTCCCGCCGACTACCACGCGGACGAGGGCTCGCCGCGGCTCAAGCCGGTCGCGGACGCCGTCGCGGGCGCGCCGGGCGCGAAGGTCGTCGCGAGCGAATGACCGCGGTGCCGGCTACCTGCCGGGGCCGGTCGGATGGGCGTCACCGACGGTGATGCCCATCCGGACATTTCGGGCCTGCCGCTTGGGCGCAGCGATCGCCCCGCTCGGCGCATCGATCCAGCGTCTTGCGCACTCCGTTACGACACGTGGACGGGGTGTCACTCCGACGAGTGTCCGGATCCGGATGCAAGGCCTGCCACGCACCGCAGAGAGTCACCGTTCAGCGGCGCGACGTTGCAGTCGTACACGATCGGGGTGGAACATTGCGTAATTCTGCGCGATACATCCTGTGACCGTCGCCGAACCCCCGGCAGGCGGGACCAGGTGGAGGTGACACTGGTGCTGGACGTCGGACCCTCGAGCTCGCTCGGGGTGGACGCGCATCTCGCGGCCTTCGTCGACCGGCTCGCCGGCGACGCCGCGACCGGACCGGCCGACGCAGCACGTCGCCGGATCCACGCGTCCATCACCGCCGGTGCCGTACCGCCCGGCCTGCGCAGGCTCGCCGAGGCGCTCGCCGCCGACGCCGAGGGCATGCCGCGGCCCCGCCACCCCGTCGAGGACGCCGACTCCGTCGCCGGGGCACTGCGCACCAACAGCCTCGTCGTCCTCGACGACTTCGACGTCGACGCCGTCGTCGGCGCGCTCGCGGCGCTGCTGCGTGACGGCCGTCGCGTCGCCGTCACCGCGGCGGACCGGGCCGACCTGACCGCGTTGCGCGACGCCCTGACCCCGGCGATCGTCCGGTGCTGCGCCGACGCCCTCCCCTCGCTCTCGGCCGCCGAGCAGCGAGAGCTGCGCCGGCTGCTCGCCACTGCCAGCCCCGAGCGCCGCGCCCGCCGCGGTACCCAGCTCCCGCCCGCCGACCGCTTCCCGCCCGTCGACGACGTCGCCACCCTCGTCGCCCGCGCGACCGGGACCAGCGCGGCCGACCAGGGGCTGCTCGGCGGGCTGCTGTCGGGCATGGACGCCGGTCGCCGCGCCGCGGTCGTCGACGTCGCCCGCACCGTCGACGCCGCGCTGGCGGCACTCGGTCCGCGCGTCCCCGGCGAGTGGTCGTGGACGTTGCTGCGCAACCTCGTGCACAACACGTACGCGGGCGTGTTCGACGCCCTCCTCGAGCAGGTCGGCCAGGCGCTCGCCGAGAGCCACCACGTGCAGGCGGCACCCCCGGTCGCGGTCCTCGGCGGGCTGCCGCCGCACGCGCCGGACACCCTGCGGCGCTACGCGGAGTTCCTCCGCGCCGGTGGCCGCAACCGCTCGTACTTCCGCAACCCCGCCCAGCGCGACGTCCAGCCCGTGCTGCGTCAGCTGCGCGTCGGCGACGCCGTCCCGGAGACCCCCGAGCAGATCGAGGTGGCACTGCGGCACCTCGAGCTGGCCGACCGGCTGCGCGACATCGACGCCGCCTGCCGCCAGGCCGGTGTGCCGGCGCCGCGGTCGGCCGCCGATCTCGTCGACCTCGACGCGGCGCTGCGTCGCGTGGGCACGGCGGCCCGTGCCGTCGGGACCCTGCGCCACGACGTGCTGTTCATCCACCCCAACTCGCCGGTCTCGGTGCCGGACCTCGACAGCGCGCAGCAGGTCACCGCAGCGATCCTCGACTACGACGCGCACGGCTCCGCCGACGAGGCGGCCCGCCGGCTCGAGGCGATGGTCGGCGAGCTGGCCCGGCTCATCCCCGTGACCCGGATGGCGCCCGAACACACCCGCGCCGTCGAGGCGTTGCGCGCCAATGACGTCACGGGCTACGCCGCCGCACTCGACGACCTCGCCGCCGCCCGCAGCATCGCGGCCGCCGAGAACCGCTGCGCGGAGCTCACCGAACGGCTGCGCCGCGAGCTGCCCCGCGTCGCCGAGGCCTGGGAGGCCGCCAGCGCGGACCGTCAGGGCGGCTTCGGGCTGGCCTGGTTCGTCGAGGCCGACCGGCTGCTCGAGAACCTGCCCGAGGCCGACACCGTCGACGTCGTGCTGCTGCTCGGCGCGGCGGAGGTCGGCGTCGACCGGCTGCTGCTGACGGCCGTCGCGCCGCGGCTGGCCGCCGTCGTCGCACCGGGGGTGCGGCCCGCCGAGGGCCCGACCCTGCTGAGCGTCGTGCAGCGCGCGTCGGCGCTCGTCGTCGCGGGCCGTCCCGAACCGTCGGCCCCGGCCGCGCGGGTCGTCCGGCTCAGCGACGCGGCCCGGGCGCGGGCCGCCGCCGGATCGGCCCGCCAGGACCCGGCCTGAGGTCTCCCGCCGGGCGGCTCGGCGCACCGCGTCCGGCGACCGGTCCCCGGCTACCGTCAGGGGTATGACCGACACGCACCCCGTGAGCCGCTTCGGCGTCGTCGAGCTCGACGACATGCCCGACGACCTGCGCGAGCGCATCGGGGCCGTCGCCGAGAAGTCCGGCTTCGTCCCCAACGTGTTCAAGGCGCTGGCCCGACGCCCGCGCGAGCTGCGCGCCTTCCTCGACTACCACGACGCGCTCATGGACAGCGACGAGGGACTGTCGAAGGCCGAGCGCGAGCTGGTCGTCGTCGCGACCTCGGGCGCCAACCACTGCACGTACTGCGTCGTCGCGCACGGGGCGATCCTGCGGGTGCGCACGAAGGACACCGAGATCGCCGACCGCGTCGCGACGAACCCCTACGGCGTCGAGCTCAGCCCGCGCGAGCGCGCGATCGTCGACCTCGCGCTGATCGTCGCGACCGACTCGTCGTCGCTCACCGAGGCCGAGCTCGACGACGCCCGCGCCGCGGGTCTCACCGACGAGGAGATCTGGGACATCGGGGCCATCACCGCCCTCTTCGCGATGTCCAACCGGCTCGCCCACCTCACCGCCCTGCGGCCGAACCCGGAGTTCTTCCTGATGGGCCGGCTCCCCCGGTAGCGCCGGGCGGCTACAGCACCTTCGACAGGAACGACCGGGTGCGTTCGTGCCGCGGGGCGGACAGCACGTCCCGCGGCGCGCCGGACTCGACGATCACGCCCTCGTCCATGAAGACCAGGCTGTCGCCGACCTCCCGCGCGAAGCCCATCTCGTGGGTCACGACGAGCATCGTCATGCCGTCCGCGGCCAGCCCGCGCATGACGTCGAGCACCTCGCCGACGAGCTCGGGGTCGAGCGCGGACGTCGGCTCGTCGAACAGCATGAGCCGCGGCTGCATCGCCAGCGCCCGGGCGATCGCCACACGCTGCTGCTGGCCACCGGAGAGCTGCCCGGGGTACGCGTCGCGGCGGGCGGCGAGCCCGACCCGGTCGAGGAGCGCGTCGGCCTCCTTGCGCGCGGCCGACCGCGACCGGCCGAGCACCGTCCGGGGCGCCTCCATGACGTTCTCGGCCGCCGTCATGTGCGGGAACAGGTTGAACCGCTGGAACACCATCCCGATGTCGCGCCGCTGCCGCGCCACCTCGGACTCGCGCAGCTCGTGCAGCTTGCCGCCGCTCTCGCGGTAGCCGACCAGGCTGCCGTCGACCCGCATTCGGCCCGCGTCGATGCGTTCCAGGTGGTTCACGCACCGCAGCAGGGTCGACTTCCCCGAGCCCGACGGCCCGATGATGCAGCAGACCTCCCCGGGCTCGACGACGAGGTCGATGCCCCGCAACACCTCCGTGCGCCCGAACGACTTGTGGATGCCGGTCGCCTCGACCATCGGCGTCACGTGTTCACCGCCCGCGACAGCAGCCTGCTCCCCGGCCGGTCGGGAACGAACCCGCGCCCGAAGCGGCGTTCGACGAAGCCCTGCCCGATCGTCAGCAGCGACGTCAGCACCAGGTACCAGAACGCGGCGACGATGAGCAGCGGGATGACCTGGAAGTTCTGGTTGGAGATGCGCTGTGCCGACGTCAGCAGCTCGAAGTAGCCGATGACCACGACGAGGGACGTGGTCTTCAGCATGGAGATCGTCTCGTTGCCGGTCGGCGGCACGATCACCCGCATGGCCTGCGGCAACACGATGCGGCGCATCGTCTGCGACCGCGTCATGCCCAGCGCGCCCGCCGCCTCGGCCTGCCCGCGGTCGACCGACAGCATGCCGCCGCGGACGATCTCGGCCATGTAGGCGGCCTCGTTGAGCCCCAGCCCGAGCAGACAGGCGGCGAACTGCGTGATCAGCACGTTGGTGTCGACGGAGATGAACTCCGGCCCGAACGGCACGCCCAGCGACAGCCGCGGGTAGAGCGCCGCAAGGAAGTTCCAGAACAGCAGCTGCGCGATGAGCGGGGTGCCGCGGAAGAGCCAGATGTACGTGGCCGCGGCGCCGCTCACGACGGGGTTCGGCGACTGCCGCATCACCGCCAGCCCGACGCCGCCGACGATGCCGATGGCCATCGACAGCACCGTCAGGACCAGCGTGTTGCGCAGCCCGTTGAGGATCGGCGCGGAGAACAGGTAGTTCCCGACGACGTCCCAGCCGAACCGCTCGTTGGTGAGGACGGTGTGCACCAGCATCGCCGCCAGCACCGCGAGGACCGCGACGGCCACCCAGCGGCCCGGGTGCCGGACCGGGACGGCGCGGATCTCCTGCCGCTCCCGCCCGGCCGGTTCGGCCCCGGGCCGGTCGGTCACGCTCAGCTCCGGACCTCGGACGTCGGGATCGCGCCGTCGCCGACGCCCCACTTGTCGAGGATCTTCCGGTAGGTGCCGTCGGCGATGAGCGCCTGTACCGCCTGCTGGACGGCCTGCGGGTACTGGCCCTGGTTCTTGTTGACGACGACCCCGTACGGCGCGGTGTCGTACGCGGACCCGACGACCTGCAGCTGGTCGCCCGTCGTCTTGACGGCGTAGGCGATGACCGGCGAGTCGGCGAGCATGCCGACGATGCGGTTCGACGTCAGCGCCAGCGTCACGTCGGTCTGCTGCTGCAGCTCGGTGGACTGGATCGCGGGCTTGCCGGCGTCGGTGCAGGCCTTGCTGCGGGTGGCGATGTCGTCGACCTGGACCGTGCCGGCCTGCACCCCGATCGCCTTGCCGCACAGGTCGTCGATGCTCAGCCCGTCGGGGTTGCCCTTCTTCGTGGCGAGGCTGGTGCCCGCGCTGAAGTAGCTGATCATGTCGACGAGCTGCACCCGCTCGTCGTTGATCGTGAACGACGACAGCGCCATCTCGTACTTGCCGCCCTGGATGCCCGGGATGATGCCCGGGAACGCGCTGTTCTGGAACTCCGGCGTCAGCCCGAACTTCTGGGCGATCGCCGTGCCCATGTCGACGTCCATCCCGACGATCGTCGTGCCGTCGGTGTCGACGAACTCGTTCGGCGGGTACGACGCGTCCACACCGAACACCAGCTTGCCGTCCGAGGTGACGCTCGCCGGGACCATCGCGGCGAGCGCCGCGTCCTTCGCGACCGTCGGGATCGCCGCCGCGGACGTCGTGGGGGCGCTGCCACCGCCGCCGCCACCGGAGCCGTCGCCGCCCGCGCCGCATGCCCCGAGCGTGGCGGCGAGTGCGGCGACGGCCAACGCGGAGCCCAGCCTTGTACGACGAGTCACGAGAAACCTCCGGGTTTCCTCGATCGGGGTAATCCGGATGGTGCCACCGACACCGACCGGTGGCACCCTGTGCGGCCCGGTCGTAACCCGACCGATTCCGGAGGGACACCCGGCGGATGGCTCGCGATTCGCCCGGCACGGCGGTGGGTACGGGGAACGGGACGGGCGGACCGGACGTTCCACAGGCGACGGACACCCGAACGAGGAGGACCACGATGGGGCTGATGAAGAAGCTCGCCGTGATCGGCGGGGCCGCCGAGGCTGCGCGCCGGTACGCCCGGAAGAACCCGGACAAGGCCGGCCGCTACGTCGACCAGGCCGCCGAGTTCGTCGACAAGCAGACGAAGGGCAAGTACAAGGGCCAGATCAGCGGTGTCGCGGGAAAGGTCAAGGGCGCGGCCGGGATCCAGCGGCCCGGACCCCAGGTCTGACCGACCAGCGGTGACCCGTCCCGCGACGGCCGCACGGCCGCCGCGGGACGTTGCGCGTCCGCCACAATCCGGCCACTGATCTTGTGGTGCGGTGTGCTGCGGCGCGGCCCCGCAGCGTGCCAGGATCGTGGCACCAGCATCGTCGAGTGCCGGGTCGCCCGCCCTCACCGGGGCGGGGCCCGGTGCCGTCCGGGTCTGTCGCCACGAGCGGGCCGGGCGGCCGTGCGCGAGGAGGCACCGTGTCCGTCTCTGATCGTCCCCAGGCCTGGAACCCGGCCGATCCCCGGTCCCGTCCCAACCGCGAACAGGTCCTCGCCGGCCTGCGCGGCACCGACGCGGGCGGTCCCGAGCTCGTCCAGCTGCTGACCCCCGAGGGCGAGCGGGTCTCCGACCCCCGCTTCGACGCCTACGCCGACGACGTCGACGTCGAGGCGCTCACGTCGCTGTACCGCGACATGGTCCTGGTCCGCAGGGCCGACCGCGAGGGCAACGCCCTGCAGCGCCAGGGCCAGCTGGGCATCTGGGTCCCGCTGCTCGGCCAGGAGGCCGCCCAGATCGGCGCCGGCCGCGCGCTGCTGCCCACCGACATGGTCTTCCCGAGCTACCGCGAGCACGGTGTGGCCTGGTGCCGCGGCATCGACCCGACCGACCTGCTCGGCATCTTCCGCGGGACCGACCACGGCAGCTGGGACCCGTTGGAGAAGCGGTTCCACCTCTACACGATCGTCATCGGCAACCAGTGCCTCAATGCCACCGGCTACGCCATGGGTCAGCGCTTCGAGGGCCGGGTCGGCAACGGCGACGGCGCCCCCGAGGGCTCGCCGGACGAGGCGACGATGTGCTTCTTCGGCGACGGCGCCACCTCGCAGGGCGACGTCCACGAGGGCTTCGTCTGGGCCGCCGCGTACGACGCGCCCGTCGTCTTCTACTGCCAGAACAACCAGTGGGCCATCTCGGTGCCGCTGTCGCGCCAGACCCGGGTGCCGCTGCACGAGCGCGCCCGCGGGTACGGCTTCCCCGGTGTGCGCGTCGACGGCAACGACGTCATCGCCTGCCTCGCCGTGTCGCGCTGGGCGCTCGAGGAGTGCCGCAGCGGCAACGGGCCGGTGCTCATCGAGGCGTTCACCTACCGGATGGACGCCCACACCACCTCCGACGACCCCAGCCGGTACCGGCTCGCCGACGAGCTGGAACTCTGGAAGCTCAAGGACCCCATCGAGCGCGTGCGCGTCAACCTGGTCCGCGAGCACGGCGTCGGGCAGGAGTTCTTCGACGGCGTCGCCGCCGAGGCCGACGAGCTCGCCGCCCGGCTGCGGGAGTTCTGCCTCGCCATGCCCGAGCCGGCACCCGACCGGATGTTCTCCGAGGTCTACGCCGAGCCGTCGCCGCTGGTCGAGGCGCAGCGCGAGGAGTTCCTGGCCTACCACGCCTCGTTCGCCGACGAGCCGCTCGCGGGTTCGGGTGTCGGTGCGGAGGGGGAGGTCTGACATGGCCGTCCTGACGATGGCGAAGGCCCTCAACGACGGGCTGCGCAAGGCCATGGAGGCCGACCCGCGGGTGCTCGTGATGGGTGAGGACGTCGGCAAGCTCGGGGGCGTCTTCCGTATCACCGACGGGTTGCAGAAGGACTTCGGCGAGCAGCGCGTCCTCGACACCCCGCTCTCGGAGTCCGGGATCATCGGCACCGCCGTCGGGCTCGCTATCCGCGGGTTCCGGCCGGTGTGCGAGATCCAGTTCGACGGCTTCGTCTTCCCCGGCTACGACCAGATCGTCTCCCAGCTGGCAAAGGTGCACTTCCGGTCGCAGGGCAAGGTGCCCATGCCCGTCGTCGTGCGCATCCCGTTCGGCGGCGGCATCGGTGCGGTCGAGCACCACAGCGAGTCCCCCGAGTCGTTGTTCGCGCACGTCGCGGGGCTGAAGGTCGTCGCGTGCTCCAACCCGTCCGACGCCTACTGGATGATCCAGCAGGCCATCGCCACCGACGACCCGGCGATCTTCTTCGAGCCCAAGCGCCGGTACTGGGAGAAGGCCGAGGTCGACCCGGACGCCACCCCGCCACCGCTGCTGCGCTCGCGGGTGCTGCGGGAGGGCACCGACGTCACGGTCGCGACGTACGGGCCGCTCGTGCGGACGTGCCTCGACGCGTCGGTGGCCGCGGCGGCCGACGGCACGTCGCTCGAGGTCATCGACCTGCGGGCGCTCTCGCCGCTCGATCTCGCGCCGGTCTACGACTCCGTGCGGCGGACCGGCAGGCTCGTCGTCGTCTCGGAGG
This sequence comes from Pseudonocardia sp. D17, assembly GCF_036984265.1. Classification (NCBI taxonomy): domain Bacteria; kingdom Bacillati; phylum Actinomycetota; class Actinomycetes; order Pseudonocardiales; family Pseudonocardiaceae; genus Pseudonocardia; species Pseudonocardia sp. D17. Next base: position 44,798 of record NZ_BPRG01000026.1, read on the forward strand.
CGCCGTCGGAGAGCTCGGTGACGGCCGAGGTCGCCGCCCGCGTCCAGCAGGACTGCTTCCACTCCCTCGAGGCGCCCGTGCTGCGGGTGACGGGGTTCGACACCCCGTACCCGCCCTCCAAGTGCGAGGACGACTACCTGCCCGACCTCGACCGGGTGCTCGACGCCGTCGACCGCTCGAAGGCCTGGTGACGCACGTGCGCCGCGAGTTCCGTATGCCCGACGTCGGCGAGGGGCTGACCGAGGCCGAGGTCGTGAGCTGGCGGGTCGCCCCGGGCGACACCGTCACCGTCAACCAGATCCTGGTCGAGATCGAGACGGCCAAGGCCGTCGTCGAGCTGCCGTCCCCGTACGCGGGGACGGTGGGCGAGCTGCTGGCCGAGCCGGGGGTGACCGTCGAGGTCGGCACCCCGATCATCGCCATCGAGACCGCCGAGGCCGGCTCGCCCGAGCCGGCCGCCGCGGCGTCCCCGTCGGACGAGGGCGGGGCGAAGATCGGCGAGGCGGGTGCCGACGGGCGGATCGCCACGCTGGTCGGGTACGGCCCGCGGCAGGGGACCGTGGCGCGGCGTCCGCGCCGTGGCTCCCCGGGCGCGGCGGCCCGGCCCGCCGCTCTCGCCGACGCCGCCGTCGCGCCCGCCGAGGTCGAGCCGCCCGCCCCCGAGGCGCCCTCGCAGGCCGCACCCGCGTCGGTCGGGGGCCCCGCTCGGACGCCGGGCGCCGATCCCTGGGGCGACCTCGTCCCGCTGGCCAAGCCGCCCGTCCGCAAGCTGGCCCGCGACCTCGGCGTCGACCTCCGGCAGGTCACGGGCACCGGCGCCGGGGGCGTCATCACGCGCGACGACGTGCAGGCGTTCACCGCGGCCCCCGCCACCGAGCCGGCGGCCGCGGCAGGGCCCGCGGTCGGCCGCGAGGACCGGCGCGAGGCCATCCGCGGCGTCCGGAAGGCGACGGCGGCGGCGATGGTGTCGTCGGCGTTCACCGCTCCGCACGTCACCGAGTTCCTGTCCGTCGACGTCACCGCGACCATGGACCTGCGCGACCGGCTGCGCGCGGGCCGCGAGTTCCGTGACGTCAAGCTGACGCCACTGGCGTTCGTCGCGAAGGCCGTGTGCCTGGCGGCGAAGCGCACACCGGCGATCAACGCGACCTGGGACGCCGACGCGGGAGAGATCGTCTACCACGGCGCCGTGCACCTGGGGATCGCCGCCGCGACCCCGCGCGGGTTGATCGTCCCCAAGATCCGCGACGCCGACCTGCTCGACCTGCGCGCGCTCGCGACGGGGCTGTCCGAGCTCACCGAGACCGCCAGGGCCGGGAAGACCCCGCCCACCGACCTCGTCGGCGGCACGTTCACGATCACCAACGTGGGGGTGTTCGGCGTCGACACGGGGACCCCGATCATCAACCCGGGCGAGGCGGCGATCCTGGCGGTCGGCGCCATCAAGCCGATGCCGTGGGTCGTCGACGGGGAGCTCGCGGTCCGGACGGTCTGCCAGCTCTCGCTGTCGTTCGACCACCGGCTCGTCGACGGCGAACAGGGATCCCGGTTCCTCGCCGACGTCGGGGCGTTGCTGGAGGACCCGGGGGTCGCGCTCACCTGGTGACCTGACGCACCGTATCGCGGTCGTTACCGGAATCGGGCACGCGGACGGCATCCCGTTCGTTGGACGGACATGCCGTACGTGCTGCTGTACCTCGTCGTCGAGATCGTCGCGCTGGTCGCGCTCGGCTCGTGGATCGGTGTCGGCGCGACGCTGCTCGTCCTGCTCGCCGGGTCGATCATCGGCATCGCGCTGGCCCGTCGTGAGGGGCTGCGTGCCGCCCAGGCGTTCAGCCAGGCGGTCCGCGACCGTCGGGTGGCCCACGCCGAGCTCACCGACGGGATGCTCGTGGCCGCGGCAGGCGTGCTCATCTTCGTGCCCGGACTGGTCACCGACGTCGCCGGCCTGCTGCTGCTCGTGCCGCCGGTCCGCAAGCTCGTGCGCAACCGCCTCGTGCGGGCCGCCGAGCGGGCGAACCCGGACCTGCAGCGCGCCCGGATCTACGGCGAGGGCCCGGTCGTCGACGGCGACGTCGTCGGCCGCGACGGCAACCCGGCCGGGGGCGAGGGTGCCGCGGATCGCGGCGTCGTCCGGACGCTCCCCCGCAGCACGGTCGTCGACGGCGAGGTGGTCGGCGAGGTGGTCGGCGAGGTGGTCGAGGGGACCGTCGTCGACGGCGCTCCCGGCGACCCGGCCGACCGTGTCGACGACCGGCGAGACGGCCCGTCCGGGGCGGTCGGCAGGGCGAGCTGACCCGGCCCGCGCGGGCGCGGCGTCCGCGCCGGCCGGCCCGTCGCGGCGCGGCCGGCGCGAACCGGAAGAAGGTCAGCGGTCCTGCACGAACGCGGCAGGAACGGGAGCGTCGTTCTGAGAGGCGTGGGCCAGCCCGACGGCCGTACCCGTCAGTAGGAGCAGGCCCACGGTGCCGGCCAGCAGTGCGCGGACTACGGCGACGGGCCCGCGGCGGCCCGCGCCACGGTCGTGAGGCCGGTCGTTCGGTCGCAGCCGGATCTCGGCCCGGGTGGAGCGATGGAGGCGGTGTCGTGCGCGGCGGCGGCTCATCGAATCGCACCCCTTCCCGATCCGGGGGACCCCGGATGTCGGCGTGCAGCGATTAGGCCGTTCGAGTGTCCATCGTTTGGACGCGAGAATTCCAGTCGACGCGCGTTGTTCACCCCATCGGGGCGGCTCAGGGGATTCGACCGCTCCACAGCGGCTCGACACGCGCCCATTCGCGGTCCCACTGCTCGCTGTCGACCTCGTCGAGTCGCATACGGACAGTCACGAACACGAGGAACAGCGTCGCGAGCGCGACGACGATCCACGCCATTCCCAGCGCGATCCCGACGTTGCGGGCGACCCCCGGCGAGCTCGGCGGCTCCCCGGGTGTGCCCGACCTGTCGACCCAGAGCGTGATCGGTGCCGGGTCGTCGGCGGCCCAGGGCACGACCGTCGTGAGGACACGCCCGTCGGGGGCCACGTAGCGGACGGTCGTCGACGACGTGAGCGCCGCGCCGACCGGATCGACCGGAGGACTCTGCAGCGTGGGGTCGGCGGTCTGCGCCGGCGTGACGATCTGCGCGGCGACGGGGGCGAGCGTCGCGGCCGCGGTGGCGGACCGCTTCTGCTCCCAGTTGTGGGCCAGCATCCCGACGGGGACGGCCAGCAGCACGACGAGGACCGCGGCCGACAGCACGATGCGGCGCAGCCGGGTCCGGGCACGGTCGGTGGGGCGCCGCAGGCCCGCATCGGGCGTCCTCACGGCTGCGGGGTGGTGAGCGCCCACGTCGTCGTGCAGCGGGCGCTCACCCGGACCGGCTCGGGCTCGAGCCCCAGCTCCGTGACGTCGACCTGGCCACGGGCGGCGGCGTCGAACGCCGCGGCCCGCATCATCATCGGTGCCGGCCCGCTGTGGTCGGCCTCGGTCAGCTGGACGAGTGCGCCCAGCGCCGCGCCCAGTGCCCCGGCGTACCCCTCGGCCCGGGTCCGGGCGTCGGCCACCGCGTTGTGCTGGGCCGCGACGAGCGCGGCCGCGGGATCGGCGAGCGTCCAGCGAGGCCCGTCGAGCGAGGCGGGCTCGGCGCTCAGCAGGGCGCCGAGCACGTCCTCCAGCACCGTCAGGTCGGTGATCCGCAGCGCGATGTCCTCCGAGGCGCGGGCGCCCGACTGCTTGCGGCCCCGCCACTCCGTGCCGACGTGCAGCCTGCGGCCGCGCACCTCGACGCCCGCCTTCGCGAGCACGGGCTCCACCACGGCGACGGCGCGCCCCAGGTCCCGGACGGCCGAGGCGCGGTCCTTGCTCGTCGCGGCGAACGACACGTCGATCTCCGCGCGGTCGGCGAGCTGCTCGTGCCAGCCCGTCCCCACCGTCACGATCTGCGGATCCCCCACGACCCCAGTTTGCCGGATCAGCTCGTATCACGGCGTCTAGCAGATCCGTGATACTGCCCTCGACAGTGCGATCGGCCACGTTCCATCCGCCCGTATCCAGTTCTCTCGGATCTCGACTAGAAATGCGTAGACGGGGCGATCGGCGACACGCCATCGGGCTCGATAGCGAAATCTAGGGTCGGCCCAAGACAGCCGGATACCGTCCGATCCATGGACCCGGTCCGCAATCCCTTCGCCCCAGGAGCCGGACAGCGCCCACCCGAGCTCGCCGGAAGGGACAAGGAGGTCGACGCGTTCGAGATCGTCCTGGAGCGCGTCGCACGCGGACGTCCCGAGCGCAGCCTCGTCCTCACCGGGCTGCGCGGCGTCGGGAAGACGGTCCTGCTCGGCGAGCTGCGGTCCATGGCCGTCCGCGCTGGCTGGGGCGCGGGGAAGATCGAGGCGCGCCCCGACGCCGATTTGCGCCGCCCGCTCTCTGCCGCGCTGCACCGTGCGATCCGCGACCTCGCCGTCCGGCACCGCAACCCCGAGCGCGTCGACGAGGTCCTCGGGGTGCTCAAGGCGTTCGCGCTGCGGGCCGCGCCCGATGGCGCCAAGCTCCGGGACCGCTGGCAGCCGGGCATCGACGTCCCCGTCAAGAACGGCCGCGCCGACTCCGGCGACATCGAGATCGACCTCGTCGAGCTGTTCACCGAGGTCGCCGAGCTCGCCGCGGACGTGGGCACCGGCGTGGCCCTGTTCATCGACGAGATGCAGGACCTGCGCCCCGACGACGTCTCCGCACTCTGCGCCGCCTGCCACGAGCTGTCGCAGTCGCGGGCGCCGCTGGTGGTCGTCGGCGCGGGACTGCCGCACCTGCCGGCCGTCCTCTCGGCGTCCAAGTCGTACTCGGAGCGCCTGTTCACCTACAGCCGGATCGGCCGGCTCGACCGCGTCGACGCCGACACCGCGCTGCTGGCCCCCGCGCGGCGCGAGGACGCCGCGTTCGACGGTGAGGCCCTCGACTCCCTCTACGAGCGCTCCGGCGGCTACCCGTACTTCATCCAGGCCTACGGCAAGGCCGCGTGGGACGCCGCGCCCACCAACCCCATCGGCCGTCGCGACGTCGCCGTCGCCGCGCCGGAGGCCGAGGCCGAGCTGGCCGTCGGGTTCTTCGGGTCGCGGTTCGAGCGGGCCACCCCGGCCGAGCGCGAGTACCTGCGGGCGATGGCGGAGCTGTCGGAGGGGCGCGACGAGCCCGTCGTCACATCGGGTATCGCCGACCATCTGGCACGTCGGGCGTCCTCGCTCTCGCCCGCCCGCGACAGCCTCCTGAAGAAGGGGCTCGTGTTCTCGGCGCAGCGTGGTCAGATCGCCTTCACCGTGCCGCACTTCGGTCGCTATCTGTTGACCCAAACCTGAGAGTTAGTTACGCCGAACGAGTGAATCCTCGAAGTCGGGCCAACCGGTGTAACGCCAGGGCCCGCCCGACCGACTCCCTGTACAGCCCCGTGGTGCTGTCGGACCCCCGACCTGGCAGCCCCGCGGGGTTCTTTCTTTTCTCAGGTTCGGGCCCTGCGCCCGGAACGTCGCGGACGCCGGATCCCGCACATGGCCCGGATGGGGTGACCCGTAGCATCTGCCCGGTGCCGGACCCACGCCTCGAGATCCAGATGCTCCACGACCGGGTACTGGTCCGGGTCGTCGAGGGTGCGGGCGAACGGCGCAGCTCCGCAGGCATCGTCATCCCCGCCACGGCGCAGGTCGCGAAGCGGCTCGTCTGGGGAGAGGTGTTCGGCGTCGGGCAGCACGCACGGACGGTCAAGGTCGGGGACCGTGTCCTGCTCAACCCCGAGGACCAGTACGAGGTCGAGGTGCAGGGCTCCTCGTACCTGATCCTGCGCGAGCGCGACCTGCACGCCGTCGCGGCGGAGCGCGCCGAGCACGGCACCGGTCTGTACCTGTGACGCCCGGCCCGCGGGCCGACCACATCTGGTGAAGAGGGGACGACGGAGTTCATGGCCGAGCGCGAGCCCGCGGTCGACGGTGACAGCACGCGGACGAAGGCCGGCCCGACCGCGCCGCTGTCCGGTGACGACCTGTTCGCGTCGCCCACACCGTCCGACGGCGGGTCCACGTCGGCAACGGTGAGCGCCCCGCCCGAGGACGCCTCGTCGCGGGGTCCCGCGTCGCCCGTGGTCGCGATGGTGCCGGGGGCCGACGCGGCCGCGCGCACCGCGCAGAAGCCCGCCGCCCCCGCCGCGGACGCGACACCCGCGGCCCCCGCGGTGAGCGGCCCCTCCACCGGGGCGCCGACGCCCGACGAGGACGGCCGTTCGGAAGCCGCGGCCGCGTGGGCCGGGGCGTCCGCGGCCGCCGGACCGGCATTCGCTACGCCGACCGGCGCCGCCGAGCCCGCCGTGGCCCCTGCTGACGAGGCGGAGCCGACCGCCTCCGACCGCGCGCCGGACGCTCGGGCCGCGGTCACCGCGGAGTCCGCCGCCGCGACGACGGCCGGGGACGGCACTCCCGCCCCGACCGCCGACACCCCGGCACCCGCCGCTCCTGGGCCGGCTGCGACCGGGTCCGGCACCGCCGGGTCCGGCACCGCCGGGTCGGGTGGATCCGCTGCCGGGTCGGCTGCCGCCGGTTCTTCGACCGGGCCGGCCGGGGCCGCGTCCGGTGGGTCTGCTGCCGCTGGAGTCACGGCCGCCGTGTCTTCGGCCGAGCCGGGTGGGTCGGCCCCCACCGGGTCCGCTGCCGCCGGATCGTCGGTCGGGCCGGCGGGGTCTGCTGCGGCCGGGTCTTCGGCCGCCGGGTCTCCGGTCGCTGGGTCGGCCGCCGCTGAAGCCTCCGCCGGAGCCGCTGCCGGACCCGGCACCGCTGGGCCGGGTGGGTCGGCTTCCGGTGCGTCCGCCGCCGCCGGGTCCTCCTCCGGGCCGGCTGGGTCCGCACCCGCCGGGTCGTCCGCCGGGCCCGCCGCCGGGGGCGCCGCTGGGACTGCCGGCGTCGGAGCCGTCGGGTCGTCCGCCGGCGCCGCCACACAGCGGCCCGCTGGACCGGTGTCCGCCACGACCGGGGCCGCGACCGTCGAGCCCGTCCCTGCAGAACCTGCCGCGGGGCCGGGATCCGCCGATGCCGCCGCGGCGCCCGCGTCCGCCCGGCCCGTCACGCCAGGGACGGCTCCTGCCGAACCCGCCGCGGCGGGGCGGGCGCCCGTCGG
>NZ_BPRG01000027.1:0-65436 GCF_036984265.1 Pseudonocardia sp. D17
CCGCGGCCGTCCCGCCGCCCGCGGCCGTGCCGCCGCCCGCGGCCGTGCCGCCGCCGGCCGTGCCGCCCGCAGGCGGCGCCGAGGGCACGACCGCGCCGCCTCCGCCGCCGACCACCCCGCCGCCGAGCACCCCGCCGCCGACGACACCGCCGCCGACGAACCCGTCGCGCCCCGGCCACGGGCACCACCATCCGCGTCCGCCGGCGCCGACGACCTCACCCACGGCCCCCGCCTCACCCACGACATCGCCGACCTCCACGACCTCGACCTCGGCCTCGGCCTCGGCGACCTCGACGACGGTCCCGGCCACGAGCTGAGCCGCGCCCGCCGCTCGCGGTCCCTCGCGCCGGTGGCCTCGACCGCGTCCACGCGTGTCGTGGCCGACGGACGGGCCACGTGCATGCCGGCCGCGTCCGGCGCACCGCGGTGGGTCGGAAACCGCGTGGCATCGCCGGGCACCGCGGATACGATCGCCGCATGCCGCCCGATTGACGCCCTTCGCCGCCCCCTGCGCCCGATCCGCGCCGGCTGACCCGGCCGGCGGTCGGGCTCGCCACCCTCACCGACCTCGTGCCGGTGTACGCGCTGTACGCGGTCTGGTTCGTCGCGAGCGGGCTCTCGGAGGCACAGATCTCGGCGCTGTTCGTGATCTGGTCGGTCGTGGGCCTGGTCGTCGAGGTCCCCTCGGGCGCGTTGGCCGACCGGTTCTCCCGGCGCGGCGCCGTCGTCGCCGCCGGCCTCGGCCAGGCCGTCGGCTATGCGGTGTGGGCACTGTGGCCGACGTTCGCCGGGTTCGCGCTCGGGTTCGCGCTGTGGGCGATCGGCGGGTCGCTGGACTCCGGGGCCCGCGAGGCGCTGCTGTACGACGCGCTGGCAGCGGCGGGGGCGCAGGCCCGCTATGCCCGGCTGATCGGCGCCACGACCGCCGCGGGCCTGCTGGCCGAGGTGCCCGCGGCCGGGCTGGCGACGCTGCTCTGGTCGGTCGGCGGGTTCACGGCCGTGGCGTGGGCGAGCGTGGGGACCTGCCTGCTCGCCGCCGTGGTCGCGACGCGGCTGCCGGAGACCCGGCCGGACCCGGGGAGCGGGCCGGACGGCAGCACCGACCGCAGCACCGACCGCAGCACCGACCGCAGCACCGACCGAAGCACCGACGGCAGGACCGACGATGACGAGCCCGGCTACCGCGCCGCGCTGCGGGCCGGGATCGCCGAGGCGGCGGCCCGGCCGGCGGTGCGCGCGCTGCTCGTCCCGGTGGCGGTGCTCGCCGGGGTCGACGCCGTCGAGGAGTACTTCCCGCTGCTCGCGGCGGACTGGTCCGTTCCGACGGGGTTCGTGCCGCTCGCCGTCGTCGCGACCTCGGTCACCGGCGCCGCTGGTGCAGCCCTCGCCGGCCGGGTCGCGGGCTGGAGCCGGTGGCGGCTCGCCGCGGTGGTCGCGGGGGCGGGCGCGGCGCTCGCCGTCGCCGCCGCCCTGGCCGTGCCCGCGGGGATGGTGCTGGTCGCCGCGTTCTACGGCGCGTACCGGATGGTGCTGGTCGTCCTGCAGGCACGGTTGCAGGACCGGATCGGCGGCCCCGCGCGGGCGACGGTGACGTCGGTCGCGGGGCTCGCGACGGAGGTCGTCGGCATCGGGGTGTTCGCGGCCTGGGCCTTGGGTGGCGTGTGGCCGGTCGTCGTCGCGGCCCTCGCGGTGGCGGCGCTCCTGCCGAGGTTGCTGCGCGGCGACGGCCGAGGCTGACGGGCCGCCGCGCGGACACACCGCGGGGCGCTGGCGGCGGTGGTCGCGGGTCGGGAAGGATCAGCGTCCCGGACGTCGTGCGGGTCCCGGACGTCGTGAGGTCAGGAGAACACAGGTGAGCGTGCCACCCACCGGACGACAGCTGATCGTCTCCGACGACGCCGGGACGACGGCCGTCGTCACGGAGGTGGGCGCCGGGCTGCGGGCCTTCGAGGCGAACGGCGTCGCCTACACGGAGACCTGGCCGGAGACCGAGCGGCCCCCACGCGGCTGCGGCGCGCTGCTGGCGCCGTGGCCCAACCGGGTCCGCGCCGGGCGCTGGGCCTGGCAGGGTGCCGAACAGCAGCTCGCGCTCACCGAGCCCGCGGCGGGCAACGCGATCCACGGCCTGCTGCGCCACGTCTGCTGGGTCGTCGACCAGCACGACGACGACGCCGTCACGCTGACCGCGTCCGTGATGCCGCAGCCGGGGTGGCCGCAGCCGGTCCGGGTGTCGGTGCGCTACGGCGTGGGCGCGGGCGGGCTCACCGTCGCGATCTCGGCCGAGAACCTCGGCACGGCCGACGTGCCCTTCGGCGTCGGGTCGCACCCGTACCTGCGCGTCGGGTCGACCCCGGTACGCGAGTGCACCCTCGAGCTCGGCGCGACGACCGCGGTCCCGCTCGTCGACCAGCTGCCCGCGGGCGAACCGCGCCCGCTCGCGGCCGAGGAGCGCACGATCTCGCTGCGCGACGCGCGGCTCGACGACTGCTTCGGCGGTGCCCGGCCCGTCGACGGCGACGACCTCGTCCGCCACCGGCTGACGTCCGCGGACGGCGGCGTCGAGCTGTGGGCCGACCCGGCGTTCGGCTGGGTGCAGGTCTTCACCCCCGACGACCTGGGCGGACACGGGCCCGCGGTGGCCGTCGAGCCGATGACGTGCCCGCCCGACGCACTGAACTCCGGCGAGGGCCTGGTGGTGCTGGCGCCGGGGGAGCGGTGGAGCGCCCGCTGGGGGCTCCGACCGCTGGGCTGAGCGGCCCGCCGTTCCGGTACCGGAGTGTCGTCACGGGCCCGCCGGCCCGCCCGGGCCGTCGACTACGGTCACGTCATGCGGACGGTGCTCGTCATCGGGATCGGCGCGGGCGACCCGGACCATCTGACCCTGCAGGCCGTCGCGGCCCTGCGCCGTGCCGACGTGTTCTTCGCCATCGACAAGGGGTCGGCGAAGGACGACCTGCTCGCGCTGCGCACGCTGCTGCTCGACCGGCACGTCGGGCCCGGCGCGTACCGCGTCGTCGAGGCGGCCGACCCCGAGCGCGACCGCGACGCCACCGGCCCGGGCTACCGCGAGGCCGTCCTCGACTGGCAGGACCGCCGCGCCGCCGTCTACGCCGGGATGATCGACGACGAGCTCGGTCCCGACGGCGTCGGCGCGTTCCTCGTCTGGGGCGACCCGGCGCTCTACGACGGCACGCTGCGGCTGCTCGCCGGCATCCACGACGCCGACGTCGCCTCCGGTGGCCAGGGCTTCACGATCGAGTCGGTCCCCGGCATCAGCAGCGTCGCCGCGCTCGCGGCCGCGCACCGGCTCATCCTCAACCGCGTCGGCGGGTCCGTGCTGGTGACGACGGGCCGGCGGCTGGCCGCCGGGATGCCGCGCGACGTGGACGACGTCGTCGTCATGCTCGACGGCTCGACGGCGTTCGCCGCCCTGCCCGACGACGACGTCGACATCTACTGGGGCGCCTACCTCGGCACCCCCGACGAGATCCTCGTCGCGGGCAACCTGCAGAAGGTCAAGGACGACATCGTCCGTCGCCGCGCGACGGCCCGCGAGCGCAAGGGCTGGATCATGGACACCTACCTGCTGCGCCGCGATCCCGGCCGACGCTGAGGCCGGGGTCGGCGACCGTCTCCGATTGAGACGGCGATCACCGTGGCCGTCACGCAGGATGGCCCGATCATGTCCTGAAGGACCCACCCCCGGAGGCCCGAGCACGTGAACGCGATGACCGCAGCCGTCAAGGTGCGTGTCGCGCGGGCCCGGTCGGGGGCGCTGCTCCTGGGACCCGCGCTCGTCGCGGCCGCCGCGTACGTCGACCCCGGCAACGTCGCGACGAACACCGCCGCGGGCGCCTCCTACGGCTACCTGCTCGTGTGGGTCGTGCTCGTCGCCAACCTGATGGCGGGCCTCGTGCAGTACCTGTCGGCCAAGCTCGGGCTGGTCACCGGGAGGTCCCTGCCGGAGTCGCTGCGCGAGCACCTGCCCCGCGGGACGCGCGTCGCCTACTGGGTGCAGGCCGAGCTGGTGACGATGGCGACCGACCTCGCCGAGGTGCTCGGCGGGGCGATCGCCCTCGCGCTGCTGTTCGACCTCCCGCTGATCTGGGGCGGCGTCATCACCTCGGTCGTGTCCATGGCGATCCTCAAGGTGGCCGACCGCAACGGCCAGAAGCGGTTCGAGCGGGTCGTCGCGACGATGCTGGCCGTCGTCGGGGTGGGCTTCGTCGCGAGCCTGTTCGTCGCGCCGCCGTCGGCCGCGGGTGTCGTCGGCGGCATCGTCCCGGGCTTCGCGGGCACCGGCAGCGTCCTGCTGGCCGCCGGCATGCTGGGCGCGACGGTCATGCCGCACGCGATCTACGTGCACTCGTCGCTCTCGCGCGACCGGCACGGCTCGCCCGCGCCCGGCCCCGCCCGTCGCCGGCTGCTGTCCGCGACCCGCGCGGACGTCGCCGTCGCGCTCACCGTCGCCGGTGCGGTGAACCTGGGCCTGCTGCTCGTCGGCGCCGCGGTGCTGACCGGCGACCAGCGCACCGCGACGCTCGAGGGCGTCCACGCCGCGATCGGCGACAAGCTCGGGCCGCTGTTCGCGATCGGGTTCGCGGTCGCCCTTCTGTTCTCCGGCCTGGCGTCGACGGCGGTCGGCTGCTACTCCGGCTCCGTCGTGATGTCGGGGCTGCTGAAGATCCGGGTGCCGCTCGTGGCCCGCCGGATCGTCACGGCCATCCCCGCGCTCATCGTCCTGGGCATCGGCATCGACCCGACGTGGGCACTCATCGTCTCGCAGGTGGTGCTGTCGTTCGGCATCCCGTTCGCGCTGATCCCGCTGGTCGTCCTCACCTCGCGCCGTTCGGTCATGGGCGAGGACGTCAACCGGCGCGGCACCGTCGTGGCCGGCATCGTGGTGTGCACGGCGATCGTCGCGCTCAACGTCGTGCTGATCTACCTGACGGCGACCGGGCAGGGCTAGGGACCTCTGGGCCTGCGGACGCAGCCCGGGGTGATCGGCGTTCGCGGGACGTCGGCGCATCTGCTCGCGCTCACGTCGGCGGCCGGGGTGGACCCGCGACCCGACGAGCGTGGGGCTCCGTGCGCTCAATGGTGGTTGCGCCGGCGGCGCCCGTGCAACCCCGGGAGGGACTCGTGACCGCCCCGAGCACCCGGAGGGTGCCGATGTCCCATCCCGACCGTCACCCCGACCCCGTCCCCGCCGGCTCCCGGCCCGACGCCGTCGAGTTCGTCCACCGCAGCTGGCGCGCCGAGCCCGCACAGCTCGGCGCCATCCGCCGCGAGCTCGTCGACTGGATCACCCCGCTCGGGCTGAGCCCCGATGAGGTCGACGACGTCGTGCTCGCCGTCGACGAGGCCACCGCCAACGCCGTGCAGCACGCCTACGGCCCCGACGAGCACGGCGACGTCGAGCTGACGCTCTGGACCGAGCCCGGCGCCCTGTGCATCGAGGTCACCGACCACGGCAACTGGCACCCGACCGACACCCCCGGCCGCGGCATCGGGCTGATGCAGCGCATGGTCGGCGCCGTGCTGATCCACGTCGACGACGCCGGCAGCAAGGTGCACCTGCGCCATCCGCTGCCCGCCGCGGACCAGCCGGCGGGGCGTCACCGCGCGGGCGAGGGCGCCTGATCCCCGCCGCCGGACGTGCGCGGCGTCCCGAGCAGCGCCCGGGCGCCGCGCAGCACGTGCTCTCGGATCGCGGCCGGATCGGCATCCGACATCGGCCGCGTCGGGATGACGGTGCGCAGCAGCCCGATCCCGAGCAGCCACGCGAGCATCAACCCGGCACGCAGGGCGGCGTCGGCCTCGTCGTCGGTGTCGACGAGCCCGGCGAACGTCCCGCCCCAGCGCGTCTCCAGCTCCGCGCGCATCGCCGCGCCGGCCTCGGTGCTGCCCGTCGAGCGCAGGACCGCGAAGAACAGCTCGGTGCCGCTCGGGTCGTCGGCGGTGATGGCGGCCAGCGCGCGGTCGAGCAGCTCCTCCGGCGGCCCGTCCTCGAGCAGCGCCATCGCCTCACCGGAGAGCGCCTCGGCGAAGAGTCCCTCCTTGTTGCCGAAGTGCCGGAACAGCAGGGCCTGGTTGACGCCGGCGCGCTCGGCGACGGCGCGGACCGTCGTGGCGTCGTACCCGACGGCCGCGAACAGCTCGCGAGCGGCGACGAGCAGCGCCCGGCGCGTGGCCGCGGCGTCACGGGGCCGTGCCCGCCGCGCGCTCGCCTCGCCGGTGTCCTGCGTCGCCATCTGCTCTCCTCCTGGGCCCGCCCGCCCCGCCGGGCCTGTCTGGTTCGTCGGAAACGACCGTGCCGGGCGGAGTCGAGGTCATCACAACACATCGGGCCCCCGCGGCGGGTGCGGCCGCGGCGCGACGCGCCCGTGCGGGCCCGGACCTGCCCCGGCCGTGTGACGCCGCATGCACGGACCGCCCGTACCGGGCCCGCCTCCTCGGCATGTCGCCGTGGGGCGTCGCGCCGGGACGTGGTGCCGGGACGAGGTATCGGCACAGCAGCACGACGCGGCAGGTCCGGCGGCCGAGGGCCGTCCCGCAGACTTTCCGAGCGTGACCCGTGTGAGCCGGGGACGGCGCGGGTATGCGCCTTCGGACCGTGCGCAGCGGCCGGGTGGGCTCGTGCCCGCGGTCGCGAGGTCGCCCGCTCCCGCGGCCGGCCGCGACGCCGACCGGCCCGCCTGCACGACAGCCGCCTGCACGACAGCCACCTGCACGACAGCCGCCCGCACGACAGCCCGTACGACCGAGGAGGAACCGGCGACATGGCCCGCCGTGACGATCCCCAGCCCCAGGCCCCCGACATCGGGGAGCTGGTGCACGAGAACGCCGACTACACGCTGACCGGCGAGGGCGACCCGTTGGACGCCGGCTGGGTGCCGCCCGACCGGCCGATCGAGCTCGACGGCGACACCGTCACCCCGGCCGGGGCCCGCGCGGGCGAGAGCCACGACGACAGGCTGGCCCGCGAGCTGTCCGACGACGCCGGGCCGACGGATGCCGAGCGGGCGGGACGGCTCGTCGCCGAACACACCGACGCGGGCGGCGGGGCCGCCGACGACAACGATGCCGTCGAGGTCGGGGTCGACGGCGGCGCCGCGTCGGCGGAGGAGGCGGCGGTGCACCGCACCGGCGGCGACCCGCTCGAACCGGTCGTCGACGACAGCCCGGTCGGCGACCCCGAGGTCGCCGCCCAGCTGGACGACGGACCGCGCGCCGAGCAGGCCGAACGCGACGCCCACCGCGACGCCGAGGGCGACCCGATCGCGGGCCGCGACGAGGAGCACCGCGACCCGGGCGGCGTCCTGGATCGCGCGGCCGGTATCGACGCGGTGCCCGACGCGGCGGGGGCGGCGGCCGCGGCCTCGGGCCGTGACGACGCCGGACCCGACGGCAGGTTGTCCTGACCGCGCCCGCCGGTTCACTCCCGCACGGCGGGGACCACGTGGCGCGGCTGCGCGCCGTGTCGTTGCGCGTGACCCGGCCGCGGCTCGCCGTGCTCGCCGCCCTGCACGACCACCCGCACGTCGACACCGAGACGGTCATCGGGCTGGTCCGGGCGAGCCTGCCCACGGTGTCGCACCAGGCCGTCTACGACGTGCTGCGGGCGCTGACCGACGCCGGCCTGGTGCGCCGCATCCAGCCGGCGGGCACGACCGCCCGGTACGAGGCGCGCGTCGGGGACAACCACCACCACGTCGTGTGCCGGGTCTGCGACGCGATCGCCGACGTCGACTGCGCCGTCGGCCCGGCCCCCTGCCTCGACGCCTCCGACGACCGCGGCTTCCTGATCGACGAGGCCGAGGTCGTCTTCTGGGGCATCTGCCCCGCCTGCGCGGCCCAGCGCAGCCGTGAAGAACAGCGAGTCCGGAAGGCACACCGATGAGCGACCCCGAGAACCGCAACCCCGAGAACGCCGGCACGGCGAACACAGGACCCGAGACGAGCGGCACCGGCCCGTCGAGCGCACAGGGGGTGGACAGGAAGGCCGAGGCGGGCTGTCCCGTCGCGCCCGACTCGGTGACCTCCCACGGCAGCGAGAGCGAGAACCCGGCGATCGACTCGCCGACCGCGAAGTCGTCGGGCAGGCCGCACACGGTCCGCGACTGGTGGCCCAACCAGCTCGACCTCTCGGTGCTGCGCGCGCACTCGCCCAGGAGCAACCCACTGGGCGCGGACTTCCGGTACGCCGACGAGTTCGCGAACCTCGACGTCGACGCCCTCAAGCGCGACATCGTCGAGGTGCTGACGACCCCGCAGGACTGGTGGCCCGCCGACTTCGGCCACTACGGCGGACTGATGATCCGGATGAGCTGGCACGCCGCGGGCACCTACCGGATCTACGACGGACGCGGCGGCGCGGGCGACGGGGCCCAGCGGTTCGCCCCGCTCAACAGCTGGCCCGACAACGCCAACCTGGACAAGGCACGTCGGCTGCTGTGGCCGGTCAAGGAGAAGTACGGGCAGCAGATCTCCTGGGCCGACCTGCTCGTCCTCGCCGGCAACGTCGCGCTGGAGTCGATGGGCTTCCAGACGTTCGGCTTCGGCTTCGGCCGCGAGGACACGTGGGAACCGGAGGAGATCTTCTGGGGCCCGGAGGACGACTGGCTGGGCGACGAACGCTACGTCACCGACAGCGACATGGTCCCCGAGCTCGGCGCGACGGAGATGGGCCTGATCTACGTCAACCCCGAGGGCCCTCGCGGCAGTGCCGACTTCATGGCGGCGGCGCACTTCATCCGCGAGACGTTCGCGCGGATGGCGATGGACGACGAGGAGACCGTCGCGCTGATCGCGGGCGGGCACACCTTCGGCAAGACCCACGGCGCCGGGGTGGCCGACGACCACGTCGGCCCCGAGCCCGAGGCCGCGCCGCTGGAGACGCAGGGTCTGGGCTGGCTGAGCACCTACGGGACGGGCAAGGGGCCCGACACGATCACCAGCGGGCTGGAGGTGACGTGGACCGACCGTCCGACCGAGTGGAGCAACCGCTTCTTCGAGATCCTCTTCGGCTACGAGTGGGAGCTGACGACCAGCCCCGGCGGGGGCAAGCAGTACGTCGCCAAGGACGCGCCCGAGATCATCCCCGACCCGTACGACCCGAACGTCAAGCACCGGCCGACGATGCTGACGACCGACCTGGCGCTGCGCTTCGACCCGACCTACGGGCCGATCTCGCGGCGCTTCATGGAGAATCCCGACGAGTTCGCCCTCGCGTTCGCGAAGGCCTGGTACAAGCTGCTGCACCGCGACATGGGTCCGGTCAGCCGCTTCCTGGGCCCGTGGGTGGCCGAGCCGCAGCTGTGGCAGGACCCGGTGCCCGCGGTCGACCACGAGCTCGTGGGCGAGGCCGACGTCGCCGCGCTCAAGGAGACGATCCTGGGGTCCGGACTCACCACGGCCCAGCTCGTCGGCACGGCGTGGGCGTCCGCGGCCAGCTTCCGGGCCACGGACAAGCGCGGCGGGGCCAACGGTGCGCGGCTGCGCCTGGAGCCCCAGCGCAGCTGGGAGGTCAACCAGCCGGAGCAGCTCACGTCGGTGCTGGAGACGCTCGAGGGCATCCGCGACGAGTTCAACGCCGGCGGCGGCGCGTCGATCTCGCTCGCCGACCTGATCGTGCTGGCCGGGTCGGCCGGCGTCGAGAAGGCCGCGCGCGACGCCGGTGTCGAGCTGACCGTGCCGTTCCGTCCCGGCCGCACCGACGCCACCCAGGAGCAGACCGACGTCGACTCGTTCCGGGTCCTCGAGCCGCGCGCGGACGGCTTCCGCAACTACCTGCGCGCCGGGGAGAAGCTCCAGCCCGAGGTGCTCATGGTCGACCGCGCCTACATGCTCGACCTGACCGCGCCGGAGATGACGGTGCTCGTCGGTGGCCTGCGCGCGCTCGGTGCCAACGTCGGCGGGAGCCCGCACGGCGTTCTCACCGACCGGCCGGGTGTGCTCACCAACGACTTCTTCACCAACCTGCTCGCGCCCGGTACCCGGTGGACGACGTCGAGGTCCGAGGAGAACGTGTACGAGATCCGCGACGTCGCGACCGACGAGGTGCGGTGGACGGCCACGGCCGTCGACCTCGTCTTCGGCTCCAACTCCCAGCTGCGGGCCCTCGCGGAGGTCTACGCGGGTGAGGCCGGACGGGAGCGCTTCCTGAACGCGTTCGTCTCGGCGTGGACCAAGGTGATGGAGCTCGACCGGTTCGACCTCGCCTGAGCCCCACACCGCAACGGGCCCGGCCGATCCCCGCGCGGGGACGGCCGGGCCCGGTCGTGCGGCGGTGCCGCGTCGCTCAGAGGCAACCCTGCGTGAGCTTCGCGATCTCCGAGTCGAGGTCCATCCGGGTCGGCTCGTCACCCAGAGCGACGAGCTCGGTGGTGGCGTCGACGAAGCTGCGGAGCAGGTCGCGGTCGACCTCGAGGATCGCGCGGCCGTCGAACGAGCTGATCTCGATCTCGACGATGTCGTAGCCCTGGACGATCTGCGGGCTCATCCGGATGTGGCCGTGGCCCGCCGGGCCCTCGAGCGACTCGACGACCAGGTCGCGGGCCACGAGCCACTCGACCCACCGATCGCCCCTGGTCCGGACGGCGAACGTGACGGCGAACGGGTCGCGGGCGTCGTAGCTCCAGCGCGTCACGACCGGCGCGGGCTGCCCGTGCAGCACGGTGAACATGTCCTGCTGGACCGAGTCGGTCGTCATCGTCGTGCTCCCTGGCGCTGGTTGCCGGTCCCCGTGTGTTCCGGCCTCGCACAGGGAATCGCCCGCGGCCGCCCGGACGCTGCACTTCTCGCCGGGGTTCACTCGATCAGATGACGGACGTCGATCGGCCGGACGACGCAGTCTCAGTTGCGACGTGCGGCGGTCACGACCCAGATTCCGGCCGCACCCGTGGTGGCCGGCTGGACCATCGTCACGGTCGTCGACCCCGCGTCCGGGTCGGTCACGACGACCGATCCGGAGTCGGGCGCGCCCGCGGTCGGTGCCCGCCAGCCGAGGACCGTCGTCGCGTAGCTGGTCGCCACCTCGGCCGGGTCGAGCAGCCACGGCTGGGCGCCGTTGTCGACCTGGGCCTGCAGCGCCTTCGCGGCGGCGGCGTCGGTGACGGGCCAGAGCAGGCCGCCGGCCGGCGCCGTCGGGCCGGCGGCCGTGCCCGACGACGGTGGGGTCGCGGACGGTGTCGGGGTCGTGGACGAGGGTGTGCCGCCGGCGGCGTCGGGCCCCGCCGCGCCCCCTGCGCAACCGGCGAGGACGGCGACGGCCAGCGCGGCCGTGGCCGTGGCCGCCAGCAGCCTGCGGACGGGGCGGGGACCTGCGGCGCGGGAACCGTGGTCGGTGTCGACGGGTCCGGCGGCGGTGGGGTGCGTCGTCACGGGGGCGGACGCTAGCCCCGCACCGGCTGCGCGGCGGCCGTCCGCTTCCGGCGCGTCCGGCTGACGTGCGGGTGCGCCCCGCGGTGCGCCGGACGGCCCCCGCCGGACGGTCAGCCCGGTCCGCCGCGACGCCGCCGCGCAGGGCCGGTCGTGGCTAGGGTGTCGCCAGATGATCGGCACGAGACCGGACATCGGCACATGAGCTCAGGAACACGACGGAGTGCGAGATGACCGAGGCGGATGCCTTCTACGCGGCGCGCGACTTCCTGCTGACCCACCGCACCGACTACGACACGGCCGTCCGCGACTTCCGCTGGCCGCAGCTCACCGAGTTCAACTGGGCCCTCGACCACTTCGACAACGTCGCCGCCGATCCCGAGCGCGGCGCCCGCCGGGCGCTGTGGATCGTCGAGAGCGACGGCTCCGAGGCGTACTGGACGTTCGCGGAGATGTCGTCGCGCTCCAACCGCGTGGCGAACTGGCTGCGTGCCCAGGGTGTCGCGCGCGGTGACCGGATCATCCTCATGCTGGGCAACCAGCTCGAGCTGTGGGAGACGCTGCTCGCGGCGATGAAGCTCGGCGCGGTCGTCATCCCGGCGACGACGCTGCTCACCGCCGAGGACCTGCGCGACCGCGTCGAGCGCGGCAACGCCCGGCACGTCGTCGTCGGCGGTGCCGACGCCGGCAAGTTCGACGACGTCGCGGGCGACTACACGCGCATCGCCGTGCGGGGCGCGCCGTCCGGCTGGCTCGACTACACCGAGGCCTACGACGTCGCCGACACGTTCGTGCCCGACGGCGTCACCCGGGCCGACGACACGCTGCTGCTCTACTTCACCTCCGGCACGACGGCCAAGCCGAAGCTGGTCGAGCACACCCACCAGTCCTACCCGGTCGGCCACCTGTCGACGATGTACTGGATCGGGCTGGAGCCCGGCGACGTGCACCTCAACATCTCCTCGCCGGGCTGGGCCAAGCACGCCTGGTCCAACGTCTTCGCGCCGTGGATCGCCGAGGCCACCGTGCTCGTCATGAACTACGCACGGTTCGACGCGGAGAGCGTGCTGGGCGTGCTGGAGCGCTGCGGCGTCGACAGCTTCTGCGCCCCGCCGACGGTGTGGCGCATGCTCATCCAGGCCGACCTGTCGACGCTGCGCACCCCGCCGCAGAAGGTCGTCGGGGCGGGGGAGCCGCTCAACCCCGAGGTCATCGAGCAGGTCGAGAAGGCCTGGGGCGTGCGGATCCGCGACGGCTTCGGCCAGACCGAGTCGAGCGTGCAGATCGGCAACCCGCCCGGGCAGACCGTCAAGCCCGGCTCGATGGGCCGGCCCATCCCGGGCTTCCCGATCGAGCTGATCGACCCCGCGACGGGCGAGAAGAGCGACGAGGGCGAGATCTGCATCGACCTGTCGCGCCGCCCGACGGGGCTGATGGTCGGCTACTACGGCGACGACGAGCGCAACGCCGAGGCCATGGCCGGCGGCTACTACCACACCGGCGACGTCGGCTCCCGCGACGCGGACGGCTACATCACCTACGTCGGCCGCTCCGACGACGTCTTCAAGGCCAGCGACTACCGGATCAGCCCGTTCGAGCTGGAGAGCGTGCTGATCGAGCACCCGGCGGTCGCGGAGGCGGCCGTCGTGCCCTCGCCCGATCCGGTGCGGCTCGCGGTGCCGAAGGCCTACGTCGTCCTGGCGGCCGGGCACACGCCCGACGAGGCGACGGCCCGCTCGATCCTCGAGTTCGCGCGCGACAACCTGGCGCCCTACAAGCGGATCCGGCGCCTCGAGTTCGCCGACCTGCCCAAGACGATCTCCGGCAAGATCCGTCGCGTCGAGCTGCGCGGGCGCGAGCAGGACATCCACGGCTCCGAGGCGGCGACCGCGCAGGGCGAGTACACCCTGTGAGCGGCGTTCGTCGTCACAGCAGTCGTCACAGCGGCTGACGCCACTCACGACCGCCTGAGATGGTCAGGAGCCGGTCCGGCCTGCCGGGCAGGGTGAGCGGCGGCCCGTGAGGGTGCCGAGCAGGAGCAGCGCGCCCCACGGGCCGATCACCCAGGCCGGCCAGAACGGCTGCACGCTGCCCGTCCCCACCGAGGTCGCGAGCCACATGACCAGGCAGATCGTGCCGACGAGCGCCCACGGTGCCCAGGCCGCGGCGCGCCCGGCGGCGATCCGCGGCCGGGCCGTCGTGGGCGCCGCGGTCGCGACGGGCTCGCGGGCCGTGAGGACGGGCAGATCGCGGGTGACCGCGTCGAGGTCGGCCTGGGTGCGGGCGGCGTGGACGGCGTCGAGCCGGGACTCGAACTCGGTGAGGTCGAGCCGTCCGTCGCCGACGTGCGTCCGCAGCAGCGCCTCGGTGTGCTCGCGTTCGGCGTCGCCGATCCGCAGGCCGGGGTGTGCGTCGTGGTCGGGCATCGGGGTCCTCCGTCCGTTCGTGCGACGTGACCCAGCCTGCTCGCGTCACCCCTGACGTGTCAAGTTCGACATGTCGAAATCGACGCGACGTGTGCGGTCAGTCCGTGCCGCCGAAGTGTCCGGGCCAGTCGCGGTAGCTGATGCGGGAGATCGAGACGACCTCGCCCAGCCGGCCCCACTCGTTGCGGCCCAGCCGGGCCAGCGGCCGCAGCCGCTCCACCGACGGCAGCGTGTTGCCGCGCTCGTCGGTCTCCAGCACGTCCGGGTCGACGACGGCGTGCACGACGCGGCCGATCACGACCGTCGAGTCGCCCAGGGTCAGGTCGCGCTCCAGCCGGCACTCGAACGCGATCGGCGACTCCGCCACCCGCGGCGGGGCGACGAGCTTGCTCGGCTCGGGCGTCAGCCCGACGGCGGTGAACTCGCTGATCTCGGCGGGGAAGTCGGTCGCCGTGGCGTTGATCCGCTCGAACATCGGCTCCGTCGCGATCGAGATCACGAACTCGCCGGTCTCGCGCACGTTGCGCAGCGAGTCCTTCACCCCGTACGAGGTGAACTGCAGCATCGGCGGGTCCACACACGCGACGGTGAAGAACGAGTGCGGCGCGAGGTTGTCGACGCCCGCCGCCGACCGCGTCGAGACCCACGCGATCGGCCGCGGCAGCACGGACGAGGTCAGCAGCTTGTAGAACGCGCGAGCGCCCATCTCGTCAGGACTCATGTCGGTGCGCATGCGACGGATCCTCCCTCGTCGTCGCGGCTGCGGCGAACCCCGGTGGGCGCGGCCACACCGGGTGCTCCGTAGCGTCGCGGCCGTGCGATCGTCCCGCGGCACCGCCCGCGCCCTCGGTCTCCTCGCCGGTGTCCTCGCCGACCGGGTCGTCGGAGACCCGCGCCGCGGCCACCCCGTCGCCGGGTTCGGCCGGCTCGCCGGCGCACTCGAACGCCGGGACCGGGCCGACAGCAGGGCGCGCGGAGCCGCGCACGTCGTCGCGCTGGTCGGGGGCGTGGTCGCGGCGGGCCTCGCGGTCGAACGGGCGTCCCGGGCGCCGGCGGCGGTCGTGGTGACGACGGGTGTGGCCACCTGGGCGGTGCTCGGCGGCCGGTCGCTCGTGGGGGAGGGGACGGCGCTGGGCCGCGAGCTCGCCGCGGGCGACGAGGCCGCCGCGCGACGCAGGCTGCCCCACCTGTGCGGGCGCGACCCCGACACGCTCGACGCCGCCGGGATGGCCAGGGCGGGGGTGGAGTCGTTGGCGGAGAACACCTCCGACGCGGTCGTCGCGCCGCTGCTGTGGGGTGCCGTCGCCGGGGTCCCGGGGCTGCTGGGCTACCGCGCCGTCAACACCCTCGACGCGATGATCGGGCATCGTTCGCCGCGGTACGCGCGCTTCGGCTGGGCCGCGGCCCGGCTCGACGACCTCGCCAACCTCGTCCCCGCCCGCGTCGCCGCCTGTCTCGTCGCGGGGCTCGCGCCGCTGGTCGGCGGGTCGCCGAGGGCTGCGTTGCGGGCCTGGCGACGTGACGCGGGCGCCCATCCCAGCCCGAACGCCGGCCCGGTCGAGGCGGCGGCCGCGGGGGCCCTCGGGGTGCGGCTGGGCGGCACGACCGTCTACCCCTACGGGGTGCAGGAGCGGCCGGTGCTGGGTGAGGGCCGCCCACCCGAGGTGCCCGACCTCGCCCGCGCCGCGGTGCTCTCGACGGCGGTCGGTGCGGCGTCGGCGGTCCTCGCCGCGGCCACGGCGATGTGGACGAGCCGGCCCGGCCCGTGCTCCCGGGCCCGGTGAGGGTCCCGGCTCAGGCGCGGTCGCCGGTCTCGTCGCGGGCGCGCCCGGACGGCGCGTCGCGCACGACCGCCTGCTCGCCCCCGCCGCGCTCCTGACCGGCGGAGGGCTCCCGGCCCACACCCGGCTCCTGGGTGACGGGCGGCTCGTCGCGGCCGGCGAGGGCGTCGCGCAGGGCGGCCCGCTCGGTCCTGCGGTCGCGACGGGTCCGGCGCTGCAACAGCTCCAGCCGGATGAAGTAGCCGAGCGCGATGAGCGCGATCGCCCCGAAGGTGAGCCACTGCAGGGCGTAGGAGAAGTTGGAGAACGGCGCGGCGCCGGTGTCCGGCTCGATCGCGAGCGGGCGCAGTGTGCCCGGGCCGCTCTGCTCGGCGACGTAGCCCGCGACTGCGGCCAGCCCGCTCGCGCGGGCGACGGTCTGCGAGTTCGCGCTGTAGACCTGCAGGTGCCCGTCCTGGGTGAACGCGGGCCGGTCCTTGGGGTCGATCTCGTCGGTGCGCAGCCGTCCGACGACGGTGACCTCGCCGCCCGGCGCGGCGGGGAACGACGGCACGACCTGCCCGTCGGCCGCCTCGACCGAGCCACGGTCGATCACGACGACCCGGCCGTCGGTGGTGCGCAGCGGCGTCATGACCTCGAACGCGGGCTTCCCGTCGACGACCCGCAGCCGCACGACCGCCTCCGCCTCGGGCACGAACGTGCCCGTCACCGTGACCTGCCGCCACTGCAACGACGGGTCGACGGCGTCCTGGGGGACCAGCGTCGAGAACGGCTGTGGCGCGATGGTCGCGGCGATGTCGATGTCCTTCTGCTGCGAGTCGCGCTCGGCCTCGCGGCCGAACTGCCACGGCGCGAGGTAGACGTAGCAGGCCACCGCGAAGGCGACGACCGCCACGACGAGGGCGATCCATCCCGGTCGCAGCAGGAAGCGCATGGCCTCACGGTAGGCCCCGCCCGGCCGGCACCCGACGCCGGACCCCGTGGGGTGCCCCACCCGACACCACTGCCCGTGACCTGCGACGCCGATACTGACGTCCGTGTCCGATCACCTCACGCCCGCTCCGTCCGTCCCCGCTCCGTCCGAACCCGGGTTGCGGGGTGCGTTGCTGGTGGCGGGGACGTCGTCGGATGCGGGCAAGAGCGCGGTGGTGGCGGGGTTGTGTCGGTGGTTGTGGCGGCGGGGGGTGTCGGTGGCGCCGTTCAAGGCGCAGAACATGAGCAACAACTCGGTGGTCACGGTGGATGGTGGGGAGATCGGGCGGGCGCAGGCGATGCAGGCGCATGCGTGTGGGTTGGCGCCGAGTGTGGAGTTCAACCCGGTGTTGCTCAAGCCGGGTAGTGACCGGTCGTCGCAGGTGGTGGTCCGGGGCCGGGTGGCGGGGCAGGTGAGCGCGGTGTCGTATCGGGCGCGGACGGCGGCGTTGGGTGCGGTGGTGGCGGAGTCGTTGGCGGGGTTGCGGGCGCGGTTCGACGTGGTGGTCTGTGAGGGGGCGGGGTCGCCGGCGGAGATCAACCTGCGGGCGGGTGACATCACGAACATGGGGCTGGCGCAGGCGGCGGGGTTGCCGGTGGTGGTGGTGGGTGACATCGACCGGGGTGGGGTGTTGGCGCATCTGTTCGGGACGTTGGCGGTGCTCGACCGGGCCGATCAGGCGCGGGTGGCGGGGTTCGTGGTGAACAAGTTCCGGGGGGACCCGGCGCTGTTGGCGCCGGGGTTGGATCGGTTGCGGGCGTTGACCGGGCGGCCGACGTTCGGGGTGTTGCCGTGGTCGGAGCGGTTGTGGCTGGATGCGGAGGACTCGTTGTCGGCGGTGGCCGATGCGGTGGTGGGTCGGCCGGGGCCGCCGTGGGGGGCGGAGTGGTTGCGGGTGGGGGTGGTGCGGCTGCCGCGGATGTCGAATGCCACGGATGTGGAGGCGTTGGCGTGTGAGCCGGGGGTGGCGGTGCGGTATGTGAGTGAGCCGTCGCGGCTGGTGGACGTGGACGTGGTGGTGGTGCCGGGGTCGAAGGCGACGGTGGCGGATCTGGGGTGGTTGCGGCGCTCGGGGTTGGCCGCGGCGGTGGTGGCGCATGCCGGGGCGGGCAAGCCGGTGTTGGGGATCTGTGGGGGGTATCAGATGTTGGGCCGGCGGATCGTGGATCCGGGCGGGGTGGAGGTGGTCGGGGGCGCGGACGTGGCGGGGCTGGGGTTGCTGGATCTGGAGGTGCGGTTCGAGGCGGGCAAGCATCTGGGGACGCCGGTGGGGACGGCGTGGGGGCAGCGGGTGCGCGGGTATGAGATTCATCATGGGCGGGTTGTGGTGTCGGGGGATCCGGTGCTGGTCGAGGAGCCGGGGGAGGGCTCGGATGCCGGGGTGGTGCTGGGCACGCACTGGCACGGGTTGTTGGAGAACGACGGGTTCCGTCGGGTGTTGTTGACCCGGCTGGCGGGGTTGGCGGGGCGGGACGGGTTCGTGGTGGCGCCGGGGACGGATTTCGCTGCTGAGCGGGCCGCGCAGCTGGACGTGCTCGGTGACCTCGTCGCCGACCACCTCGACACCGCCGCGATTGAACATGTCATCAATCACGGAGCGCCCGCGGACCTCCCGACCCTGACGACCGGTCTGGCAGGCTCCGTGCCGTGACCACCCCGGGCCTCATGCACGCGCGTTTCCCGTTCTCGGCCGTCGTCGGGCACGACGACCTGCGGTTGGCGCTGCTGCTCAACGCGGTCCATCCGGGTGTGGGCGGGGTGTTGGTGCGGGGGGAGAAGGGCACCGCGAAGTCGACGGCGGTGCGGGCGCTGGCGGCGCTGCTGCCGGTGGTGGAGGTGGTCGAGGGCTGCCGGTTCGGCTGTGACCCGGCCGCGCCCGACCCGGGCTGTCCGGACGGCCCGCACGGCCCGGGTGCGGTGGTGGGCCGGCGTCCGGCGCGGTTGGTCGAGTTGCCGGTCGGGGCGAGTGAGGACCGGCTGGTCGGGGCGCTGGATCTGGAGCGGGCGCTGGCCGAGGGGGTGCGGGCCTATCAGCCGGGGTTGTTGGCCGCGGCGCACCGCGGGGTGCTCTATGTCGACGAGGTGAACCTGCTGCACGACCATCTCGTGGATGTGTTGCTCGACGCGGCGGCGATGGGGCGGGCGCACGTGGAGCGGGATGGGGTGTCGGTGTCGCATGCGGCGCGGTTCCTGCTGGTCGGGACGATGAACCCGGAGGAGGGGGAGCTGCGTCCGCAGTTGTTGGACCGGTTCGGGTTGACCGTGGAGGTGGCCGCGTCGCGGGAGGTCGCGACGCGGGCGGAGGTGGTGCGGCGGGGGCTGGCGTTCGAGGCGGATCCGGTGGGGTTCGCGGCGGGCTGGGCCGAGGCGGAGCGGGAGGTGGCGGCGCGGATCGTGGCGGCGCGGGCGCGGGTGGGCGCGGTGGTGTTGGCGGATCGGGAGCTGCGGCGGATCGCGGGGGTGTGTGCGGCGGTGGAGGTCGACGGGATGCGCGCGGATCTGGTGATCGCGCGGGCGGCGGTGGCGCATGCGGCGTGGCGGGGGGCCGGGTCGGTGGCCGAGCTGGATGTTCGGGTGGCGGCGCGGTTGGCGTTGCCGCACCGGCGGCGTCGGGATCCGTTCGACGAGCCGGGGATCGACGAGCAGACCCTCGACGACGCCCTGCGCTCGGCCGCGGAGAACCTGGACGACGAGCCCGATCCGCCGTCACCGGGTGGTCCGGGCTCGAACGGTTCGGCCCCAGACGGTTCGGCCCGAGACGGTTCGGCCCGGGACGGTTCGGCCCGAGACGGTTCGGGCCCGGAGGGTTCGGCCGGGGATGGTTCGGGCCCACCCGGTTCGGCGCCAGCTGGTGCGGGGGCCGACGGTTCGGGGACGGAGGCGTCGCGAGCCGACGGCGCCCGGGCCCGCGGCTCGCGCCCCGACGACTCCGGGCGAGCCGGTTCGCGGCCGGACTGTGCGCAGGCAGACGGTTCGTGGCCTGACGGTTCGGCGGCGGACGGGGCGCGGGCCGATGGTTCGCCGACCGACGGTGCGGGCTCGCCCGGATCGGGCTCGTCCGGCCCCGCGGGCCGGGCCGTTCCCGTTCCGACCCCGGTGCGGCTCGCCGCCTCGGCTGCCCGCCGGTTCCGGGTCCCCGGCGTCGGCGACGGCGCCCCGGGCCGTCGTTCACGGGCCCGTACCGACTCCGGCCGGGTCGTCCGCGCGACGGCCGCCGCGCCGCGCCGCGCCGCTGATCTGCACCTTCCCGCCACCCTCGCCGCGGCGGCGCCCCTGCAGGTCGCGCGCGGCCGCCGCGGGCGCGGGGTCGTCGTGCGGTCGTCGGACCTGCGGGGTGCCGAGCGCGAGGGCCGCGAGGGAAACCTGGTGCTGTTCGTCGTCGACGCGTCCGGGTCGATGGCCGCCCGCAGGCGGATGAGCGCGGTGTCGGGTGCGGTGCTCGCGCTGCTGCGCGACGCCTACCGGCGCCGCGACAAGGTCGGCCTCGTGACCTTCCGGGGCGGCGCGGCCGAGGTCGCGCTGCCGCCGACGTCGAGCGTCCCCACCGCGCAGACCCGGCTCGCGACGCTGCGCACGGGCGGGCGCACCCCGCTCGCCGAGGGCCTGCTGCGCGCCCGCCGGGTCCTCGACGCCGAACGCCGCCGCGACCCCCGTCGCCGCGCCCTGGTCGTGCTGCTGACCGACGGCCGCGCGACCGTCGCCGCCCGGCCCGGTGGCGACCCGGTGGCCGACGCCTGCCGCGCCGCCGGCCTGCTCGCGGCCGACGGGGTGCACACCGTCGTCGTCGACTGCGAGAGCGGGCCCGTGCGCCTCGGCCTCGCGGGGACCGTCGCGGGCCACGCCGGCGCCGAGCTGGTCCGGCTCGACGAGCTGAGCGCCGAGTCGGTCGCGAACGTCGTCACCCGCGCCGCCTGATCACCACGAACTGGAGGAACTCCGTGCCGCAGGGCAAGGTCGTCACCGTCCCCGATGACGGGCTCTCGACCCGTCAGCGTCGCAATCGGCCGTTGCTGGTGGTGCACACCGGGGAGATGAAGGGGAAGTCGACCGCGGCGTTCGGGTTGGCGTTGCGGGGCTGGAACCAGGGTTGGTCGATCGGGGTGTTCCAGTTCGTGAAGTCGGCGAAGTGGAAGGTCGGGGAGGAGGAGGCGTTCCGCGCGTTGGGGCGGGTGCACGAGCAGACCGGGCAGGGTGGGCCGGTGCAGTGGCACAAGATGGGCGCGGGGTGGAGCTGGACCCGTAGGCCCGGCACCGAGGACGATCACGCCGCGGCGGCCCGGGAGGGGTGGGCGGAGATCCGGCGGCGTCTGCAGCGGCAGGCCCACGACCTCTACGTGCTCGACGAGTTCACCTATCCGATGAAATGGGGGTGGGTCGAGGTCGGCGAGGTCGTGGAGGTCCTCGCCGCCCGGGAGGGCCACCAGCACGTGATCATCACCGGTCGGGACGCGGCGCCGGAGCTGATCGAGGCCGCGGACCTGGTGATGGCCACGACGAAGATCAAGCATCCGATGGATGCCGGGCAGAAGGGGCAGCGGGGCATCGAATGGTGAGGGTCGCGTGGTAGCCGCCCTGGTCGTCGCCGCGCCGGCGTCGGGGAGTGGGAAGACCACGGTCGCGACGGGGATCATGGCTGCGTTGGCCCGGCGGGGGACCGCGGTGGCGCCGTTCAAGGTCGGCCCGGACTACATCGACCCCGGCTATCACACGCTCGCGGCGGGCCGGGCCGGCCGCAACCTCGACCCGGTGCTGGTCGGGGAGGACCGGATCGCGCCGTTGCTGCGCCACGGCGCGGTCGGTGCGCAGGTCGCGGTGGTGGAGGGGGTGATGGGGTTGTTCGACGGGCGGGTCGGTGACGGGCACGGCTCGACCGCGCACGTCGCGCGGCTGCTCGGGGCGCCGGTGCTGCTGGTGGTCGACGCCAGGGGGCAGTCGCGCAGCCTGGCCGCGGTGTTGCACGGGTTCCGGTGTTTCGATCCGGGGGGTGGGCCGGTCGAGATCGCCGGGGTGGTGCTCAACCGGGTGGGCAGCGCCCGGCACGAGGCGGTGCTGCGGGCGGCCGCCGAGGAGGTGGGGCTGGCCGTGCTCGGCGCGTTGCCCCGCCACGACGGGTTGGTGGTCCCGTCGCGGCATCTGGGCCTGGTGCCCGCGGCCGAGCACGGCGCGGCCGCGCGCGCGGCGGTGGACGCGATGGCCGCCCTGGTGGCCGCGCACGTGGACCTGGACGCGGTCGCGGCACTCGCCCGGCCCGTCGCGCCGGGGCCGGTGTGGGACCCGGTCGTGGCCGCGCCGGTGGCCGGGGAGCCGGTGGTCGCCGTCGCGGGCGGGGCGGCGTTCACCTTCGGCTACGCCGAGCACATCGAGCTGCTCACCGCGGCCGGCGCGCAGGTCGTGGTCGTGGACCCGTTGCGCGACGAGGAGCTTCCCGACGGCTGTGCCGGGCTGGTGCTGGGGGGTGGGTTCCCGGAGGAACACCTCGGGGAGCTGTCGGCGAACGCGTCGTTGCGGGCGGCGGTGGCGGCGCTGGCCGGGTCGGGGGCGCCGGTGCTGGCCGAGTGCGGCGGGTTGCTGTATCTGTGCGCGGACCTGGACGGGGCGCCGATGTGTGGGGTGCTGGCCGGGTCGGCGTCGATGACCGGGCGGCTGACCCTGGGTTACCGGGCCGCGGTCGCGCTGTCGGCGACGCCGTGGCGTCGGGCCGGGGCCCGGGTCGCCGGGCACGAGTTCCACCACTGCGCGGTCACCCCGCGCGCCGGGGCGACACCCGCCTGGGCCTGGCGCGGTGGCGAGCCGGAAGGGTTCGTCGCCGGCGGGGTGCAGGCCTCGTTCCTGCACACCCACCCCGCCGGCGACCCCGACGCCGTCGCCGCGTTCGTCGCCGCGGCTGCCGCACGCTGATGCTGGTCGTGGGGCTCGGGGCGTCCCGTGGCGTCACGGCTGCGGCCGTCGCGCAGCTGCTCGCGCGGGTGCTCCCCGGGGTCGGTGGGGTCGTCGCCTACGCGAGCATCGACCGCCGTGCCGACGAGCCCGGCCTGCTCGCCGCGATCGCCCCCGCGACGCTGCGGACCTTTCCCGCGGCGGCGCTCGACGCGGTCGCGGTGCCGCACCCGGGCGACCGCGCCCGGGAGGCGACCGGTGCGGGCAGCGTCGCCGAGGCCGCGGCTCTGCTCGCCGCCGCCGAGCTGGCCGGACCGGGCGACGAGGTGGCACTGCGGGTCGCCAAGACCGTGGGACAGCGGTGCACCGCGGCCGTCGCCGAGGTCCTGCCCGGCCCCGCCGCGGACTGACCCTCGTGGTTGCACGAACGGCACTTTCCCGCAACTGGACGGCGGCACAGGGCCGTTCGTGCGATCGGCGAGGGCGGCCGCCGCGCCCGATCGCCCCCCGCCCGGCGCGCGCCGCGGCCCCGGCTGGGCACCCGGGTCCCCGGTGTGACGCCGAGCGGAGGCGGCCGGAGGTGGGCCCACCGGCGGTTATGCTCGGCCGTCCACCGAACGGCGGCGGAGCACCCCGACGACGGGACGCCGCCCGCGTCGCGTGTCGCCGCGGCGCTCCCCGGTGGCCACCATCGACGGCACGGCGGAGGGTCTCGCGTGGGTGAGGAGCACTACCTGGTCGGCCTCGACCTCGCCGGGCGGCGGGTCGTGGTGGTCGGGGGCGGGCAGGTCGCACAGCGGAGGCTGCCGCGGCTGATCGCCTCGGGCGCGGCGATCGAGGTGGTGTCCCCGCAGGTCACCCCGGCGGTCGAGGGCATGGTGTCGGCCGGTGAGATCAGCTGGACCGAACGCGGCTACGCCGACGGCGACCTCGACGGCGCCTGGTACGCCGTCGCCTGCACCGACGACCCGGCCGTCAACCGGGCCGTGGGGTCCGAGGCGCAGCGGCGGCGGGTCTTCTGCGTCCGCGCCGACGACGGCAGCGCCGGTACGGCCGTCACGCCCGCCACCGGCGATCACGACGGCCTCACCGTCGGCGTGCTGGCGGGCGGACGGCACCGGCGGTCGGCGGCCGTGCGCACGGCGCTGGTCGAGGCGTTGCAGGCCGGTGTCGTCGACGACGCGGCCGGGCCCGTCCTGCCCGGCGTCGCCCTCGTCGGCGGCGGCCCCGGCGATCCCGAGCTGATCACCGTCCGCGGCCGCCGGTTGCTGGCGCGCGCGGACGTCGTCGTCGCCGACCGGCTCGGGCCGCGCGACCTGCTCGACGACCTGGCTCCACACGTCGAGGTCGTCGACGCCTCCAAGATTCCGTACGGCCGCGCGATGGCCCAGCAGAAGATCAACGAGCTGCTGGTCGAGCACGCGAAGGCGGGCCGGTTCGTGGTGCGGCTCAAGGGCGGCGACCCGTTCGTCTACGGCCGCGGCTACGAGGAGGTCCAGGCCTGCACGGCCGCGGGCGTCCCCGTCACGGTCGTCCCCGGCATCACCAGCGCGTTCGCCGCGCCCGCCGTCGCGGGGGTGCCGGTCAGCCACCGCGGGGTCGCGCACGAGATCGTCGTGGTGTCCGGGCACGTCGCCCCGGACGACCCGCGCAGCCTCACCGACTGGGCGGCGTTGGGCCGGATGCGCGGCACCGTCGTGCTGATGATGGCCGTCGAGCGGATCGCCCTGTTCGCCGACGCGCTCGTCACGCACGGCAGGCCCGCCGACACCCCGGTCGCCGTGATCCAGGACGGCACGACGCGCATCCAACGGTCGCTGCGCACCACGCTGCGCGACGTCGCCGCCGACATCCGCGAGCAGGAGATCAGCCCGCCCGCGATCGTCGTCGTCGGGCCGGTCGCGGGGCTCTCGCCCGACGGCTCCTGAGCCGGTGGTCGGCACGCTCCTGCACCTGGTCCGGCACGGCGAGAGCACCTGGAACGTGGCGGGGCTGCTGCAGGGCTGCACGTCGCACGTCCCGCTGACCCCGCGCGGGCGGGAGCAGGCCCGGGCCGTGTCCGCGCTGCTCGCCGGCCGTCGCGTCGGCGCCGTCGTGTCCAGCGACCAGCGCCGCGCCCTCGACACCGCAGCGGTCGTCGCCGCCCCGCACGGCCTGCCGGTCGTGGCGACGCCGGGCCTGCGCGAGCAGTGCCACGGCGCCTGGGAGGGGAGCGCGGTGCGCGCCGTCGACCCCGACCGCCC
This sequence comes from Pseudonocardia sp. D17, assembly GCF_036984265.1. Lineage (NCBI taxonomy): Bacteria > Bacillati > Actinomycetota > Actinomycetes > Pseudonocardiales > Pseudonocardiaceae > Pseudonocardia > Pseudonocardia sp. D17. Next base: position 24,683 of record NZ_BPRG01000027.1, read on the forward strand.
GCCGCCCGGCGGCGAGAGCACCCGCGCACTGCGCGAGCGGGTCGCCGGCGCCCTGGCGGCGGTACTGGCGTCGGCTCGCGCCGGCGGACACGCCGAGATCGTCGTCGTGTCCCACGGCGAGACGCTGCGCGCCGCGATCGCGCTGCTCACCGGCACCGCCGCGGGGCCGGTCCCGCCCAACGGCTCCGTGACGACGCTCGTCGCGGGCGACGCCGCGGGGTGGCGGACGCCGCCGCCGCTTGACCCTGGTCGCCGCGCTGTGGTGCAGTCGTCACCGACGGCAGTGGAGGAAGTCCGGTGCGAATCCGGCGCGGTCCCGCCACTGTCACCGGGGAGCGCGTCCCCACGCGTGGCCACTGTCCCGACGCCGGGGTGGGAAGGCCGGGCGACGTCGCGGGCGATCCGGGAGCCAGGAGACTTCCTGCCGTCGTCGACACCCCGACTTCCAGGGCGAGGACCCTCGAGGAGGCGACCATGACCGGCGACGGTCGAAGCCCGGCCGACCCTGCGCGCGACCGGACGAACCCGCACACACCCCTGCGCCGGCTCCGGTGCCCGCGCACGACGCAGGGCGACGGGGCACCTGCCCGGCTGCTCGTGCTGACGTGCGGCCCGACCGGGGCCGGTGCCCCGCCCGACGAGCCCCCGCCCGCCGCGGCCTCCGAGCTCATCGACCGGCTCGACGGCGCCGACGTCGTCTTCACGACCGCCGCCGCTGAGCCGACCGTCCTGTTCTACGCCGAGGCCTGGCGTGTCGAACGGCTCGGTACCGACCTCGCGCCGCTGGCCGCGGGACTGACCACGGGCACGGTCGTCCTGGTGACCGGGGACTGCGCCGCGGACGCGGCACTGGTCGACTCCCTGCCCGCCCGGTTGCCGGGGGTGCTCGTCGAACGCTGCGGCCCCGCACTCGTGCCGCCGCGCAGCCGTCCGCTGGGCCGGGGCGCGTGAGCCCCGGACCGTCGGCGCTCGACCCCGACGGCTTCCACCGCCTCGCCCGTGCCCGCCGCGACGTGCGCACCGGCTTCCTGCCCGACCGCGACGTCGACGACGCGACCCTGCGCCGCGTGCTGGCCTCGGCGCACACCGCGCCCAGCGTGGGGCACTCGCAGCCGTGGGACTTCGTCGTGCTGCGCGACCGCGCGGTCCGCGCGCGCGTCCGCGACCTCGTCCACCGCCACCGCGACGCCTACGCCGCGTCGCTGCCCAGGGCCCGGGCGGCGGCGTTCGCGTCGCTGCGGGTCGAGGCGATCCTCGAGACGCCGGTCAACGTCGTCGTCACGTGTGATCCCACCCGCGGCGGCCGGCACACGCTCGGCCGCTACGCCCAGCCCCGGATGGGCCCGTACTCGGCGGTCTCGGCCGTGCAGAACCTGTGGCTCGCCGCCCGCGCCGAGGGCCTGGGTGTGGGGTGGGTGAGCTTCTTCGACGGCACGGGCGAGCACGAGCTGGCCGGGCTGCTCGGGCTGCCCGCGCACGTCGAGGTGGTCGCCTATCTGTGCGTCGGGCACGTCGACGGGTTCGCCGACGCCCCCGAGCTGGAGACCGCGGGCTGGTCACGACGACGTCCGCTCGGCTGGGCGGTGCACCACGAGACCTGGGGCCGCCGCGGGCTGCCCGGGGAGGAACCCATGGACCTCATCAACGAGACCGTCGACGCGATCGTGCCGGCGTCAGCGCAGGCCCGGACCGCGGCGCGCGACCACCTCGACCGGATGACCAAGCCGCGCGGCTCGCTCGGCCGGGTCGAGGACGTGGCCGTCACGCTGTCCGGGATCGCCGGCGTGTGCCCGCCGCCGCTGCCCGAGCCTGCCGTCGTCGCGGTCTTCGCCGCCGACCACGGCGTGCACGCCCAGGGTGTGAGCCCGTGGCCGCAGGAGGTCACGGCCCAGATGGTCGGCAACTTCCTCGCCGGCGGGGCCGTGGTGAACGCGTTCGCCCGCCAGCTCGGTGCGGAGGTGTGCGTCGTCGACGTCGGGGTCGCCGCCGACCTCGACCCGGTCCCGGGGCTGGTGCCGCGCAAGGTCGCGGCCGGGTCCGCCGACATGACCGCCGGTCCGGCGCTGACCCGCGAGCAGGCCCGCGCGGCGGTGGAGGCGGGTATCGAGACCGCTCGTGACCTCGTCGCGGCCGGGAACCGCTGCCTGCTCACCGGCGACATGGGCATCGCGAACACGACGGCCGCCGCGGCGCTGATCTGTACCTTCACCGGCGCCGACCCGGCTGTCGCGACGGGCCGCGGCACCGGGGTCGACGACGACACCCTGGCCCGCAAGACCGGCGTCGTGCGCGCGGCGCTGGAGCGCCACCGCCCCGACCCGGCCGATCCGCTCGGCGTCCTGGCCGCGTTCGGCGGGCTCGAGCACGCCGGGCTCGCGGGGCTCGTCCTCGGCGCCGCCGCGCTGCGGGTTCCCGTGCTGCTCGACGGCGTCTCCGGCGGGGCCGCCGCCCTCGTCGCGGCCGCCTTCGCGCCCGCGGCGGTCGACTACTGCCTCGCCGGGCACCGTTCCGTCGAGCCCGGGCACACCATCGCGCTCGACCACCTGGGGCTCGTCCCGCTGCTGGACATGGGCATGCGGCTGGGGGAAGGGACCGGCGCGCTGCTCGCCCTCCCCGTCGCGCAGAGCGCCGTCCGCGCCCTGCACGACGTCGCGACGTTCGACTCCGCCGGGGTCGTCGACAAGGACGCGTGACGGGGCGCGGCCGCACGCCTGACCGGCCGCCCTGACCGGCCGCCGACGGCCCGGCCCGCCGGCGGGTCGTGAGCGGCGATGGTCGCCATGGCGACCATCGCCGCTCACAGGCGCCAGGACTCCAGTGGATCGGCCCGGGTCAGGTCGGGGTCGTCGGCGGCCAGGGTGCGGGCCGGTCCCGGGCCCGTGGCCCGGGTCTCGAACCGGACGGTCACCCGCCCGTGCCCGGCCCCCTGCACCCAGCCGTGCCCGTGGGCGGGATGGGCGACGTCGTCGCCCGCCCGCCACGGCGCCTCCGGCGCGGGGGCGCGGTGCGGCGTCTCCGGCGCGCCCGGGACGGGTTCCGCTGCCGGATCGGCCGGGCCCGCCGCGACCGCGGTCCAGCCGTCGGCCGAGGCCACCGCCTCGAACAGGGCGGGCGGCGGGCTCTCGTCGAGGCCCGAGAGCGACACCCCGATCAGCCGGATCCCGCCCTCGCCGACGGCCGTGCGCGCCAGCCGCTGCGCCACCGCGGTGAGCGTGCCCAGGTCGGTGCTCGCGACGGCCGTCGTCTCCGAGCGGCTCGACGTCGCGAAGTCGGCGGTGCGCGCCTTGACCGTGACCGTCCGCGCCGCCCGGCCCGAGGCCAGCAGGCGCCGGTGCGCGGCCTCCGCCATCCGCGCGACGGCGGCGTGCACGTCGGACATCGTCGTCAGGTCGGTGTCGAACGTCGTCTCCGCGCTGACCTGCTTCGCCGCACCACGCGGCGCGACCGGCCGGTCGTCGATCCCGCGGGCGAGCCGGTGCAGCTCGGTGCCGACCGCGCTGCCGAGCACGCCGGCGACCTCGCGGCCGTCCATGGCGGCGAGCTGGCCGATCGTCGTCACACCGAGGCGGCGCAGCGCGGCCTCGGAGACCGGGCCGACGCCCCACAGGGCGCGCACCGGCAACGGATCGAGCACGGAGCGCTCGTCGTCGGGGGCGACGACGCGCAACCCGTCGGGTTTGGCGAGCTCGGAGGCGATCTTGGCCAGCTGCTTCCCGGACCCCGCTCCGACCGATGCCGGCAGCCCCGACCGCGCGCGCACCTCTGCCCGCAGTGCCGCGCCGAAGGCGGTGACCTCCGCGGCCGTGGCCCCGGCCAGCGACGGCGGCTCCAGGAACGCCTCGTCGAGCGAGACGGGCTCCAGGACGGGCGCGGCCTCGCCCAGCACCTCCATGACGACGGCGCTCACCGCCTTGTAGAGCGGGAACCGCGGCGGGAGCACCGTGGCGTGCGGGCAGGCACGGCGGGCCTGCGACATCGGCATCGCCGAGCGCGCGCCGAACACCCGTGCCTGGTAGCTCGCCCCGGCGACGACGCCGCGCGGCCCCGCGCCCCCGACCAGCACCGGCCGGTCGGCCAGCGTCGGGCGGGTGAGCTGCTCGACCGAGGCGTAGAACGCGTCCATGTCCAGGTGCAGCACCCAGCGCCGTCCCGGACCCGTCACCCCTCCATTCTCACCCCGCGCACGGACGGTCCCGGGCGTGCCTCAGCTGTCGGCGGGGACCGGGTCGCGCTGCAGCGCCTCGAGGAAGCCGCGGACCGAGACCGGTCCGCCGTGCAGCACGCCGTTGACGAAGAACGACGGCGTCCCGCGGACCCCGCTGCGAACGCCGGAGTTGAAGTCGGACTCCACCCGGTCCTCGACGAACCGCGTGTTCGGCCACAGCACCTTCTCCGGCGGGATGCCGATCTCCTCGGCGTAGCGGCGCAGGTCGGGCTGGGTGAGGTGCGGCTCGTCGCCCGCGTAGAGCTTCGCGTGCATCGCCCAGAACTGGCCCTTGACCGCGGCGCCCTCGGCGGCGGTGGCGGCGGCGAGGGAGAAGGGGTGCAGTTCGTAGAGCGGGAAGTGCCGGAACGCGAACACGAGCTGGTCGCCCAGCCGGTGGATGACCTCCTCGACGACGGGGTAGGCCGCCCGGCAGTACGGGCACTCGAAGTCGCCGTACTCCACGAGCGAGTACGGCGCACTCAGGACGCCCCGCAGATGGTCGTACGACCCGATCGGCGGGTCGAGCCGAAATGTGCTGATGGTCGCCCTCCTCACCGCGGTCCACCCGTGGCCGGGCAGGATTCCGGGGTGGCCGTCACGACATTAGCCGAGCGCGGGGACCTCAGCCGCGCCGCGCGCCAGTTCCTGCGCACGGAGTCGGGATCGGCGGTGATGCTGCTCTCGGCCGCGCTGATCGCCGTGGTCTGGGCCAACGTGTCGGGCCAGTACGAGACGTTCTGGCACACCGAGCTGTCGCTGCGCTTCGGCGGCGTCGAGCTCACCGAGGACCTGCGGCACTGGGTCAACGACGGCCTCATGGTGATCTTCTTCTTCAGCATCGGCCTGGAGATCTCGCGGGAGATGACCCTCGGTGAGCTGCGCGGCGCCCGGGCGATCGCCGCACCCGCGCTGGCCGCGCTCGGGGGGCTCACCATCCCCGCTGCGCTCTACCTCGCGTTCAACGCGGGCGGCCCGGGCGCGAGCGCGTGGGGCATCGCGATCTCCACCGACACCGCCGTGCTGCTCGGCGTGCTCGCGCTGGTCGGGCCCCGCTGTCCCGACCAGCTGCGCATCTTCCTGCTGGCGCTCGCCGTCGTCGACGACGTGGGCGCGATCGCCGCGATCGCGATCTTCTACACCGACCACGTGAACGTCACGGCCCTGCTGATCGCCATCGGGCTGTTCGCCGCGATCGTCGGGCTGCGCTTCGTCCACTTCTGGCGCACGCCGATCTACGTGCTGATCGGCGTCGTGATGTGGGTGGCGGTGCTGGAGTCGGGCGTGCACCCGAGCGTCGTCGGCGTCGCGATGGGCCTGCTCGTCAACGCCTACGCGCCGCAGCGCCGCGACCTGATCCGCCTGCAGATCGTCGGTCGCAGCCTGCTCGTCGACCCCACCCCCGAACGCGCGCTCGCCGCGCAGGCCGCCGCGGTGGAGACGGTCTCGCCCAACGAACGCCTGCAGCTGCGCATCCAGCCGTGGGCGAGCTACGTGATCGTGCCGCTGTTCGTACTGGCCAACGCGGGTGTGGTGCTCGACGGGGCGACGCTGCGCGCTGCGGCGTCCTCGCCGATCACGTGGGGCATCGTCGTGGGGCTCGTCGTCGGCAAGCTGATCGGTGTCTCCACGGGCACCTGGATCGCGCTGCGCACCGGCATCGGGCGGGTCCCCGACACCCTGCGCTGGGGCCAGCTCGTCGGTGGCGCGGCGCTGTCGGGCATCGGGTTCACCGTCGCCCTGTTCGTCACCGATCTCGCGTTCGACGACGAGAACCTCAAGAGCCAGGCGACGATCGGCATCCTCGCCGGGTCGATCCTCGCGGCGCTGCTCGGCTGGCTGATCTTCCGGCTGCTGGGCGAACGCGGCGGCCAATGCTCGCCGAGCGGGCTGCCGGTGCTGCCCCCGCGCCCCTGGCGTCCCCCGGCCTGAGCCACGGGCCGCCCGCGCCCGCCGCGCCGGGCCCCTCCGGGGCTCGCCGATCCGTGCACGGGCTCTCGCCGATCCGCGCACTCCGGGCCCGATCGTGCCGCCGGCTCGGTACAACGGGTGCCGACCGCGCGTCACCGGGCCGGGTGGGCCCCCGAGCCGCATCGTGGAGGGTCCCGTGCCGATCGACTTCACCCCGAGCGACGAGCAGCGTGCGGTGCGGGCCCGCGCCCGCGAGTTCGCCCGCGACGTCCTGTCGCGCGTCGCGAAGGAGACCCACGGGCTGCCGACCGCGCGCGAGCGCTACGTCGCGACCCGGCCGTTCTACGAGGAGATGGTGCGGGCCGGGTTCCTGCGGTTGCTCGTGCCGCAGGCGCTCGGCGGCGACGGCACCGGCGCGGTGACCGTCGCGATCCTGGCCGAGGAGCTCATCGGCGGGGATCCGAGCGTGGCGCTGTCGCTGTTCTCGACGTCCCTCGGGCTGGCGCCGCTGCTGCGCGGTGGCTCCCCCGAGCAGCACGAACGGTTCCTCGGACCGTTCCTGCGCACCGAGGGCGCGCCCGTCGCGTCGCTGGCGTTCAGCGAGCCCGGGGGCAGCGCGAACTACCTCTCGACGGCGCCCGGCACCGGCCTGCGGACGACGGCGCGGGCGCGCGGCGGGTCGCTCGTCATCGACGGCACGAAGCAGTGGGTCTCCGGCGCGACGGGCTGGGACGGCACCGGCCCCGACCTGATGTCGGTCGCCTGCCGGCTCACGGCGCGCAGGGCGGCCGACCGCGGCGTCGCCGTCGTCGCGGTGCCGGGGCCGGTCGAGGGCCTGCGGGTCACGGGCGAGCTCGACCCGCTCGGCCACCGCGCGCACCTGCTGCCGCGGTTCGACCTGGTGGGCGTGACCGTCCCGCGGGAGAACGTGCTGGGCGGCCCGGGGGAGGGGCCCGCGCTGCTGGCGTCGGCGTTCGGCGGGGCTGCGGTCGGCGCGTGCGCGGTAGGTGTCATGCGGGCCGCGTTCGCCCACGCGCTCGACTTCGCGCGCAGCGACCGCCGCGGGGGCCCGGTCCCGGTGATCGACCACCAGGGGGTCGCGTTCGTGCTCGCCGACGTGAAGACGCGCATCGAGGCGACCCGCGCCCTGACCTGGCGGGCCTGTCACGCCGCGGACCGTCGGGAGCCCTACGCCGAGGAGCTCGGCATCCACGCCAAGGTGTTCGGCTCGGAGGCGGCGGTGCAGTCGCTGACCGAGCTGATGCGCGTGGTCGGTGTGCAGTCGTACTCGCACGAGTCACCGCTCGCCGGCCTGATGGCCGACGCGCTGGCCTACCCGCTGTTCAGCGGCGGCAACATCGGCTTCCGGCGCCGCCGGTTGCAGGAGATCTTCAGCGACCCGGGCTACGACGCGGTGGCCACCGCCGACGCGTAGGGCTCGTTCCGCGGGTCGCCGCGGTGTCGCCGACCACTCGGACGGGGGACCACGCCGAATCTGCTTGCCGGTTTTGCTTGAGCGAGCTAATTTTTGCTCATGCGAGCAAAGACGGCGACGACCACGACCCGGCGCGCCCAGATCGTGGCCGCTGCGATCGAGGTCATCGCCGAGGCCGGGTTCGACAACGCCTCGTTCAGCCGGATCGCCAAGCACGCCGGCCTCTCCAGCACCGGCATGATCAGCTACCACTTCGCGGGCAAGGACGACCTGCTGGCGGCGTGTGTCGCCGAAATCGAACAGGTCACCGGCGCATTCATGCAGCCGTGGATCGACGCCGCCCAGGGCTACGTGGCGCAGCTGCGTGCCTACGTCGAGGCCAACGTCGCGCTGGTGGGCGAGCATCCGGTCGAGGTCCGCGCCCTGATCGACGTGGTCCGCAAGGTCGGCGCGGTCAGCCCGGGCGTCAACGGCCGGCTCGCCCTGTTCGAGGAGCACTTCCGCGCCGGGCAGGCGGCGGGCGAGTTCGGCTCGTTCGACCCCCGGATCACGGCGCTCGCACTGACCACGGGACTCGACGCCGTCGTCGCCACCATGGCGGCCGACGTCCCGGAGCCCGCGGAGCTCGCCCGGATCGGGCGCGAGCTCGCCGACCTGTACACCCGGGCCACCGCGCCCGGTCCCGAGGGGGGAACATCATGATGATCGACCAGAAGCCCGTCGCCGCGCCGTCGTCAGGGGGCGACGCCGGGCTGCGCCGGGTCGTGCGCGCCAACCTGCTCGCCGTCGTGTTCGAGGTCCTCGTGCCGATGGGCCTGTTCTACGGGCTGCGCGCCGCAGGGGTGAGCCAGTGGTGGGCGCTGATGGCCGGGGTGCTGGTGGCCGCGCCGTTCGTCGTATGGACGGTCGTGCGCAACCGCCGGGTCGACCTCGTCGCCCTGGTCACGCTGAGCGTTCTGGTGCTCTCCGTCGTGCTCGGACTGCTGTCCGACGACCCGCGCACCCTCGCGATCCGCGAGGGCTGGACCGCCGCGCTCGGCGGTCTGTTCGGGGCGTGGATGCGGGTGACGGTCGTCGTCGGCAAGCCCGCGCAGCTGACCCTCGGCCGCACCATCGCCGAGATCAAGCGCGGCGCCGAGGGCGCGGCCGCATGGGCGGGCCGCTGGGACACCGACGAGCGGTTCCGGCGCGGGCTGCGGGTGAACACCGCCGTCTGGGGTGCGGTCCTGCTGGTCAACGCGGTGATTCACGTGGTCCTCGTCTACCTGCTCCCGATCGACCTGATCGCCCTGGTCACGACGGTTGTCTGGTTCGTCGTGCTGGGCTGCCTGATCGCGTGGCACGTCTGGTACATCCGCAAGGAGGACATCGATGCCTGACGTGATCGTCGCCGGCGCCGGACCCACCGGTCTGATGACGGCGTTCGAGCTCGAGCGGGCCGGTGTCGAGGTGCTCGTCCTGGAGCGGGACCCGCAGCCGACCACCCAGTCCAAGGCGCTGGCCCTGCAGCCCAGATCGGTGGAGCTGCTCGCCGACCGGGGGCTGCTCGCCGCGATCGAGCCGTACGTCCTGGCCCGCCTCCCGGCCGGGCACTTCTCCGGGATTCCGATCGACTACACCGATCTGCCGACGCGGTTCCCGTTCCAGCTCGGCGTCGAGCAGGCCCACGTCGCGGCGGCGGTCGAGGCCCGGTTGCGTGCCCCGGTGGTGCGCGACGCGGCGGTCACCGAGGTGGCGCAGGACGACGGCGGGGTCGTCGTCACCGCGGGCGGGCGGTCGCACCGGGCGGGGTGGCTCGTCGCCGCCGACGGCGGGCACAGCGCGGTCCGCAGGCTCCTCGGGGCGGCCTTCCCCGGGTCGTCCGCGCGGTTCTCGCTGCTCGTCGCCGACGTCACGCTGGCCGCGAAACCGGCCGGCCTGGCCGAGGACTGGCAGCTGCCGTCGACCGGGTCCGGGTTCCTGCTGCCGCTGACGGGCGGGCGCTACCGCGTCGTCGTCGGGGGCGAGGAGCAGCAGCGCCTCGACCGCGACGCGCCGGTCACCGCCGCCGAGGTCGGGCGCGGGCTGGTCGCCGCGCACGGGCCCGGCATCGAGATCGGTGAGCTGCTGTGGGCCTCACGGTTCGGCGACGCGGCCCGGCAGCTGGAGCGGTACCGGCACGGGCGGGTGCTGTTCGCGGGCGACGCCGCGCACATCCACCTCCCGGTCGGCGGGCAGGGACTCAACCTCGGTCTGCAGGACGCGGTGAACCTCGGCTGGAAGCTCGCCGCCGAGGTGCGCGGGCACGCACCCGGCGGGTTGCTCGACAGCTACCACGACGAGCGCCATCCCGTCGCCGCCCGGGTGCTGGTGAGCACGCGGGCCCAGGGGGTGCTGGGCATCCCCGACCCGGACGCGATCGCCGTCCGGGAGATCGTGACCGGGCTGCTCGCGGTCCCGCAGGCCCGACGGGCCGTTGCGCTCGAGCTGTCGGGGCTCGCCGTCGCGTACCCCGGCGTGCTCGGGCGGGCCGAGGAACCCGTCTCGACCGACGGGCGCGGGGTGCTGGTCGGTGCCGACCTGCCGGCGGCGTGGGCCGACCGGGTCGAGGCCCGTCCGGGTCCTGCACCGCGGCTGGTGCGGCCCGACGGCCACCTCGTGTGGGACGGCGGCCCCGGGCTCGACGACGCGCTCGGCCACTGGTTCGGCCCGCGGGTCGGTTCCGGCGCGGCCGGCCGGGCGCGCCTGTCGGTCTGACGCGGCCGGGGCGCGGCCGGGCCGTCAGGCGCGGGCCGCGCGGGCGTGCAGGACGGCGTCGCCGTCGTGCTCGACGATCCGTGGCGCGGCGGCGCCGGCGCCCGCGACGGCGGCCGGATGGTGCAGCCGCGGTGCGAGGTCGACCAGCCAGAACGGCTCGACAGGCGCGCCCTCGCCGGTCCACTCCAGCACCGCGGGCGGGTGTCCCGGCGGACTGAGGGTGATCGAGTCCATCGGCCGCGACAGCCCGTCGCCCGTGGCCTTGAGCAGCGCCTCCTTGCGGGTCCAGACGCGCAGGAACTCGCCCGTCGTCGCGGGCGCGGGGCGGGCCTTCTCGGCGGGGGAGCTGACGTGCTCGGCCATGCCCGCGACGTCGGAGAGCGCGCGGTGGTGCTCGACGTCGAGCCCGACCGGGACGTCGGCGACGGCGAGCCCCACGAGGTCGCCGGAGTGGGTGAAGGAGAACTCGGGGCCGCCGTCCCCGACCGGCGCGAGCCGGGGCTTGCCGTGGGGCGCGCCGCAGCGGCAGGTGCGGTCGAAGCGGACCCCGGCGGGGTGGGTGGCGATGCGTTCCCCGAGCACGATCCGGGTCAGCGCATGGGCGGCGAGGTAGCGGCCCGCGTCGTCGGGGCGCCGGAACGCGCGCAGCCGGGTGCGTTCGTGCTCGTCGAGGAGCGCGACGAGGTCGTGGCGGAGCGCCGGGTCGACCGGGCCCGCCCACCACACGGTGCACTCGCCCGTGGTCGGGCCGGTTCCCGGGACGGCGTCGCGCACGACGCCAGCGTCGCACGGCGGTGGGCCGGCGCGAAGCGCGCGTGACGGGCGCGACGTCCCGGCCCGGCCTCGGCCCCGGCGTCCGGCGTCGTCGATCCACGCGGCGGCGGACGGCGCGGCCACCGGGAGGAGCGGGGCACCGCGCGCGGGACGCGGTGCGACACACCGCGTCCCGCGCACGCCCCCCGACGCGGCCCGCCGTCACCAGCGACGGGCCGCGGTGTCAGCCGCTGCGTCGCGCGGCGAAGTCGGCGCGCGGATGCACCGGCTTCGTCGACACCGCTCCCCGATGTGCGTGCTGCACATCCGGTGTCGCGCGCTGCGGCTCTGTTCCGCCCTTGCGGCGCGCCCTGCGGGCGGCCCGGTTGGGGGCGGGCTGGTCGTGGTCGGGTCCCGCGGGGGTGGCCGCGAGGGAACGGGATGACGGGATACGGGCAGGCACACGGACCTCCTGGAGAGCAGCGGCCGACGCAGCGACGGACGGCTCACGGCCGGCCGGGCGGGCTGGGACGGGCGGCCTCGCCGGGACCGACCCGGGCGAGGGCGACGGCGGGCGGTCGCCCGCGGTCGGCTCACAGGAAGAAGCGCATGACCGGAAGGGTGCCATCGTGCGGACCGGGCTGCCACCGAATTACCGTCGGACCCGTGGGCTCACCTGACGTCGTCGTGATCGGGGGCGGGATCGCGGGGGCGTCCGTCGCCTTCGAGCTGGCCGCGGACCGCCGGGTCCTGTTGCTGGAGGGCGAGTCCGCGCTGGCCACGCACTCGACGGCCCGGTCGGCCGCGACCTACATCCCCGGCCACGGCCCGGCGCCCGTCCGGGCCCTGGTCGCCGCGAGCGGTCCGCGGTTCGCCGCGCTCGCCGCCGAGCTCGACACCTCGCCGCTGCTCACCCCGAACACGGTGGTCTGGGCGGGCTTCGACGGGGCGGGCGAACGCGGCGTCACCGCGCTGCTGGCCGAGCGGGAAGGGGAGCCGCTCGCCCCGGAACGTGTGGATCCCGATGCGGCACAGAGCATCTGTCCGCTGCTGCGGCCCGGCGTGGTGCGCGCGGCGGCGGTGACGAGCGCGTCGGCCGACGTCGACGCGGCGGGGTTGCACGCCGCGTACGTGCGCGGGCTGCGCCGCCGGGGCGGGGAGGTCCGCTCCGGGGCGCGGGTGGGATCGCTCGAGCGCCGGGGGACGACCTGGCGGGTGGACGTCCCGGACGGTCACGTCGAGGCGCCCGACGTCGTCGACGCCGCGGGGGCGTGGGCCGACGTCGTCGCGCAGGCCGCGGGCGTCGACCCGATCGGGCTGGTCCCGTTGCGCCGCACCGCCGCGATCGTCCCGGTCGCCGACGAGGCCGTACCCGCCGGCGGACGGCGGTCGATGGTCATCGAGGTGGGCGAGAGCTTCTACTTCAAGAGCGAGCCCGGCGGGCTGCTCGTCTCTCCCGGCGACGAGACGCCGTCGCCGCCGTGCGACGCCCGCCCCGACGAGGTCGACGTCGCGCTCGCCCTGGAACGCGTCGCCCCGGTGGTGACGGTGCCGGTGCGCTCGGTGCGCACGGCCTGGGCGGGGCTGCGCTCGTTCGTCGGCGACCGGCTGCCGGTCGTCGGTGCCCGCCCCGAGCACCCGGGGTTCCACTTCCTGGCCGGTCAGGGCGGGTCGGGCATCGAGTCGGCGCCGGCGCTCGGGGCACTGGCCGCGGCCGTCGTCACGGGCGCGCCCGTCCCTGCGGACATCGAGGTGGACCCGCGGGTGTTCAGCCCGACGCGGCTCGGTTGACGTGCGGTCCCGACCGTTGTAAGCGGATGCTCACAAGAGCTGGCACCATGGGGACCATGACCGCGACCACCACCGCCGGTGCCCAGGATCTGCCCGCCGTGTTCGACGGCGAGTTCTGGTCGGACCCCTACCCGGCCTACGCGGCGCTGCGCGAGAGGGCACCCGTGCGCCGGCTCGACCTGCCCGGTGGCCCGGTCTGGCTCGTCACCCGTTACGACGACGTGCGCACCGCGTTCACCGATCCCCGGTTCGCCAAGGACTGGCGGTGGACGCTGCCGCCCGAGCAGCGGGCCGACGCGCCGTCGACGCCGATGATGATCCTCATGGACCCGCCGGACCACACCCGGCTGCGCAAGCTGGTCAGCCGGTCGTTCACCGCGCGCCGGATGGCCGGGCTGCGCCCGCGGGTCGAGGAGATCGCCGCCGAGCTCGTCGCGGACCTGCCCGCCGAGGGGACCGTCGACCTCATCGCGCGCTACGCGTTCCTGCTGCCCGTCCGGGTCATCTGCGAGCTGCTCGGCGTCCCCGCGCAGGACCGCGACGAGTTCAGCGCCTGGTCGGCCACCATGGTCGACGACGCCCCGCAGGAGGCCAAGGGCGAGGCCTCGGCGATGATGGGCGCCTACCTGGGTGAACTCGCCGCACGCAAGGCCGCCGAGCCCGGTGACGACCTGCTCTCGGCGCTGGTCGCCGTCTCCGCGGACGACGACGACCGGCTCTCCGGCGAGGAGCTCGTCGCGATGGGCATGCTGCTGCTCATCGCGGGCCACGAGACCACCGTCAACCTCATCGGCAACGCCCTGCTGGGCCTGCTCACCCACGACGACCAGCTCGCGCTGCTGCGCGAGCGCCCGGAGCTGACCAAGGGCGCGGTCGAGGAGTTCCTGCGCTGGGACTCGCCCGTCGGGACCGCGCCCGTGCGGTTCACCACCGAGGACGTCGAGGTCGCGGGCACGACGATCCCGGGCGGCTCCGTCGTCATGCTCGGGATCGGGGCCGCCAACCGCGACCCGGACCGCTTCCCCGACGCCGACCGGCTCGACGTCGCCCGCGACGCCACCGGCCACGTCGCGTTCGGCCACGGCCTGCACTTCTGCCTGGGCGCACAGCTCGCGCGGATCGAGGGCGAGGTCGCGCTGCGGACCCTGCTCGACCGCTACCCGAGCCTCACCCTCGCGGCCGACGTCGACGATCTCGTGTACCGGCGCAGCACGCTCATCCGCGGGCTCAGCACGCTGCCGGTCGACCTGGGGTGAGGGCCGCTCACCGGAGCTCGGCGCCCGTCGCGGCGCGGACCTCGTCCTCGGTGACGCCGGGGGAGGTCTCGACCAGCACCAGGCCCTCGTCGGTGACGTCGACGACCGCGAGGTCGGTGACGATACGCGTGACGCAGGCCAGCCCCGTGACCGGCAGCGAGCACTCCTCGACGATCTTGGGTGCGCCGTCGCGCGCGGTGTGCTCCATCATCACGACGACCTTCGCCGCCCCGTGGACGAGATCCATCGCGCCGCCCATGCCCTTGACCAGCTTGCCGGGCACGGCCCAGTTCGCGAGGTCGCCACGCGCGCTGACCTGCATCGCGCCGAGGACCGCGACGTCGACGTGGCCGCCGCGGATCATCCCGAAGCTCGTCGACGAGCCGAAGAAGCTCGCCCCCGGCAGGACGGTCACGGTCTCCTTGCCCGCGTTGATCAGGTCGGCGTCGAGCTCGGCCTCGGTGGGGTACGGGCCCACGCCGAGGATGCCGTTCTCCGAGTGCAGGACGACCTCGCGGCCCGCCGGGATGTGCCCGGGCACGAGCGTCGGCATCCCGATGCCGAGGTTGACGTAGGCGCCGTCGGGCAGCTCGCGGGCCACCCGGGCGGCCAGCTCGTCGCGGGTCAGGGCCATCAGGACTCCTCGTCGGGAGCGGTGGGGCGCATCGTCCGGAACTCGATCTGCTTCTCCACGCCCGCGGCGTCCACGACGCGCTGGACGAAGATTCCGGGCGTGTGGATCTCGTCGGGGTCGAGCTCGCCGGGCTCGACGAGGTGCTCGACCTCGGCGATCGTGATGCGCCCCGCGGTGGCGCAGTCCGGGTTGAAGTTCCGCGAGCTCCGCCGGTACACGAGGTTGCCGTGCCGGTCGCCCTTCCAGGCGTGGACCAGCGCGAAGTCGGTGACGATCGCGTGCTCGAGCACGTAGGTCGTCCCGTCGAACTCGCGGGTCTCCTTGGCGGGTGAGCGCACCGCGACACTGCCGTCGGGGGCGTAGCGCCACGGCAGCCCGCCGTCGGCCACGAGCGTGCCGACGCCGGCCGGGGTGTAGAAGGCGGGGATCCCGGCGCCTCCCGCGCGCAGCCGCTCGGCCAGCGTGCCCTGCGGCGTCAGTTCCACCTCGACCTCGCCCGCCAGGTACTGCCGGGCGAACTCCTTGTTGTTGCCGACGTAGGAGCCGATGGTGCGCCGGATGCGGCCGGCGGCGAGCAGCGTGCCCAGGCCGAACCCGTCGACGCCCAGGTTGTTGCTCACCGTCTCCAGGTCGGTGGCGCCCTGCTCGAGCAGCGCGGCGACGAGCGTCACCGGCACGCCGGACATGCCGAAGCCGCCGACGGCCAGGGACGCGCCGTCGGGGATGTCGGCGACGGCCTCGGCCGCGGTGGCGACCACCTTGTCGATCACGCGATCACCGGACCGGGTACCAGGTCGCGGGCAACGGGTCGGGGCATGGCGCCCAGCCTAGTCAGACGTTCGGCAGACGTGCAGTTGTTCGGATAGCGCACACTCAGCGCAGGGCGTGGCCCAGCTCGGTGGTGTCCCCGACGACGGCCAGGGCGCCCGCCTCCTCCAGCTCGCCGGGCTCGGCGTAGCCCCACGCGACGCCCAGACAGGCGATCCCGTGTGCCGCCGAGCCCACGACGTCGGTGCTGCGGTCGCCGACCATGATCACGTGGTTCCCCGGTTCGGCGCCCAGGCGGCGCAGCGCCTCGGCGACGACGTCGGCCTTGGTCGGGCGGCGCGCGTCGAGGCTGTCGCCGGTGATCGTGGCGAACAGGTCGGTCCAGCCGTGGTGGGCCAGCACCTCCTCGGCGAAGACCTCGGCCTTGCTCGTCGCGAGCGCCAGCCGCACCCCGCCGGCGGACAGCTCCCGCAGCAGCGCGTCGATGCCCGGATAGGGGGTGCAGTCGTAGAGGCCCGCGTCGGCGTAGTGCCGGCGGTAGGTGACCAGCGCCTGCGCTGCCGTCTCCTCGTCGCCGACGATCGCCGGCAGCGTCGTGTAGAGCGGCGGCCCGAGCAGGTGACGGCCCACCGCGCCCGGGGCCGGGTCGACGCCCAGCTCGGCGAACGCGGCGTGCAGGGACCCGAGGATGCCGGGCGCGGAGTCGACGAGGGTGCCGTCGAGGTCGAGCAGGACGATCTCGGGTGCGGAGCCGTGGCGCGTGGTCACACCCTCCATCGTCGCCCCGCCCGGCCGCCCGGTCGGGCGCGGGTCCTCGCCCTACCCCGTGCCCAGCCGGCGCAGAGCCGCGGCGGTGGCGGCGTCGGCCGGGTGGAAGGTCTCGACGACCAGCTCCTCGACGGTGACGTCCGCGGCCGTCGTGACGTGCGCGGCGAGGGAGAACAGGGCGAGCTCGCCGTCGGCCGTCCGCAGCCGCAGCGGAACGACGACCGCGCCCGGCCCCGGCTCCTCGGCCGTCCCGCCGCCGTAGCCGGTCAGCTCGTCGAGCAGCGCACCGAGCGCCGGGTCGCCCGTCCGCTCGGCACGGCGCCGGACCTGGCCCAGCAGGTGCGCGCGCCACTGCGGGAGGTTCGCGATCCGCGGGGCCAGCCCGTCGGGGTGCAGGCTCACGCGCAGCACGTTCACGGGCGCGACGAGCAGGTGCGGGGCGCAGCCGTCGAGCAGCGCGGTGGCCGCGGCGTTGGCCTCGACGAGGTCCCAGTGCCGGTCGAGCAGCAGCGCCGGGTGCGGCAGGTGTGCGGCGAGGACGGCGCGCAGGGCGTCGCGGACATCGGCGAGCTCGGGGTCGTCGAGCCCGTGCTGGGGGTAGGCGGGGGCGAACCCGGCGGCGAGCAGCATCGCGTTGCGCTCGCGCAACGGGACCTCGAGGTCGTCGGCCAGGCGCAGGATCATCTGCGCCGTCGGACGGCTGCGGCCGGTCTCGATCCAGCTCAGGTGCCGCGTCGAGACCGCGGTCCGGTTCGACAGCTCCAGCTGGCTGAGCCGGCGGCGCTCGCGCCACTCCCGCAGCAGCGCGCCGACGGGCGCGGTCGAGGTCGTCACGGGCGCCGACGGTAGTGCGCGCAGGTCGCCGCGACGATGACCTCGGAGGTCATCGACCCGCCGCCGCCGGGCGCCGCAGGATCGATGCCGGCGCCGGGACGTCCGGTGCGGCGCAACGAAGGAGACCGAGATGACCGCCACGACCACGACGACCGGCACCCTCGTCGGGGACTACCTCGCCTGCTGGAACGAGACCGACCCGCAGGCCCGCCGCGCGCTGCTCGAGCGGCACTGGACCGCCGACGCCGCCTACACCGACCCGCTCGTCGACGTCACCGGCCACGACGCCGTCGCCGCCACGATCGCGGCGGTGCAGGACCAGTTCCCCGGGTTCGTGTTCACCCCCGTCGGACCCGTCGACGCCCACCACCGGCAGGCGCGCTTCTGCTGGGGCCTGGGTCCGGCGGGGGAGGAACCGCTCGTCGTCGGGTTCGACGTCGTCGTCACCGACGAGCAGGGCCGCATCGAGCGGGTCCTGGGCTTCCTGGACAAGGTCCCGGCCTGACCTCGGTGGGTACCCGGCGCGGCGCGGGGGACGGGTGGGCGCATCGCGTACGCTCGTTCGCATGCCGGACACCGGGATCGGGATGTTGGCGCCGCTGCTCGGGTCCGACCGCGTCGCGCGGACCGTCGACGCGGTCGCGTGGCTCACCGCGCTGATCGACGTCGAGGTCGCACTCTCGCACGCCGCGGCGGCCCACGGGCTCGTCGACGCCGCCGCCGTCGCGCACGTCGAGCGGGCCGCCGCCGCGCTGCGCGCCGACCTCGATCCCGCGGTGCTCGCCGGCGAGGCCGTCGAGGGCGGCAACCCGGTGATCCCGCTGGCCCGGCGGCTGCGCGCGGCGGCAGGCCCGGGCGCGCCGGCCGTGCACCCGGGGGCGACCAGCCAGGACGTCATGGACACGGCGCTCGTGCTGCTCGTCAGGACGGCGGCGGACGTGATCGGCGACGACCTCGCCGCGTGCGCGGACGCCGCCGCCGCGCTCGCCGCCGCCCATCGCGACACCCCGGCGATCGCGCGGACCCTGGGCCAGCAGGCCCTGCCGACGACGTTCGGCCTCGTCGCGGCGGGGTGGTGCGCCGGGCTCGACCGGGCCCGGGTGCAGCTCGGGAGCGTGGTCGCCGCGCTGCCCGTGCAGTTCGGCGGGTCGGCGGGGACGCTCGCGGCGTCGTACCCGCACGGCCCGGCGGTGGCCGACGCGCTCGCCGACCGGCTCGGCCTGCCCCGCCAGGACGTCCCGTGGCACACCGAGCGGACGCGGATCGGCGAGCTCGCGGCCGCGCTCGGCGTGGCCGCCGGGGCCTGCGCAAAGGTGGCGACCGACGTCGTGCTGCTGTCGGCGACCGAGGTCGGCGAGGTGGCCGAGGCCGCGCCGGGGGACTCGTCGTCCATGCCGCACAAGCGCAACCCGATCGCGGCGATCACCGCGCGGGCCTCGGCGCGCCGCGCCCCGGGGCTCGTCGCGACGCTGCTCGCCGCGTCCGACCACGAGCACCAGCGCGCAGCCGGTCCCTGGCACGCGGAGTGGCCCGCGCTGACCGACCTGCTGCTCGCCACCGGCGGGGCCGCCGCCCGGCTGCGGGTGTCGCTCGTCGGGCTGGGCGTCCACCCCGGGGCCATGGCGCGCAACCTCGCGCTGACCTCGCCGGACCCGACGCCGAGCCACGCGGGGGACCTCGTCGACCGGGTACTGGGGCGCCGGCCGTGAGCGCCCCGGATCGGGCGCTCTCGCCCGACCACGTCCAGTCGCTGGCCAGGGGCCTCGCGGTGATCCGGGCGTTCGACGCCACGCATCCGCGCCGGACCCTGGCCGACGTCGCCCGTGCCACCGGGCTGACCCGCGCCGCCGCCCGCCGGTTCCTGCTGACGCTGGCCGACCTCGGCTACGTCCGCACCGACGGCAGGCTGTTCTCGCTGACCCCGCGCGTGCTGGAGCTCGGCTACTCCTACCTCTCGGCGCTGACCCTGCCCGAGGTCGCGGGACCGCACCTGGAAGCGTTGTCGCGCAAGGTGGACGAGTCCGCGTCGCTCTCGGTGCTCGACGGGCCCGACATCGTCTACGTCGCCCGGGTCGCCGCCTCGCGGATCATGACCGTGGCGATCACGATCGGCACCCGGTTCCCCGCCTTCGCGACGTCGATGGGCCGGGTGCTGCTCGCCGCACTGCCCGCCGACGAGCGCGCCGGCCTGCTCGCGGCCCGGCCGCCGGAGTCGCTCACCCCGCACACGCTCGCCGACCCCGCGGCGGTCGAGGCCGCTGTCGCCGAGGCGGCGGTGTCCGGGTTCTGCTTCGTCGACCAGGAGCTGGACCTGGGCCTGCGCTCGATCGCGGTCCCGGTGCGCGACCGGACCGGCTCGGTGGTCGCGGCGGTCAACGTCAGCACGCACGCCTCGCGCCGCACCGCCGAGCAGGTGGTGGCCGACGTCCTGCCCGCGCTGCGCGCCTGCGCCGCCGCGATCGAGGCCGATCTCGCCCACGCCTGACTGCGCCGTCGCACGCCGCCCCCGCCGCAGGGCAGACTGCGCGGGTGGCGGAGCGCATGCTGACCCGGGGCGAGCTCAACCGGGCGCTGCTCGCCCGGCAGGGGCTGCTGGAACGGGCTCTGATCACCCCCGCGAAGGCGGTCGAGCGCTTCGGCGGCCTGCAGACCCAGCACGCGCCGTCGGCCTACGTCGGGCTGTGGTCACGGGTCGAGGGCTTCGCCCGCGAGGACCTCACCGCGGCGCTGACGACCGGCCGGGTCGTGCAGGGCTGGATGATGCGGTGCACGATCCACATGGTCTCGCGCGCCGACTACGCACCGCTGACGGCGGCGGTCCGGCTGCCGCGTCGCGCCGACTGGCTGCGGACCCACAAGGGCCAGCGCGAGGAGCAGCTCGTGGCCGCCACGGCCGTCGTGCGCGACGTGCTGGCCGCCGGGCCCGCGGCACAGCCCACGCTGGTCGCCGCGCTGCGCGACGCGGGGATCGACCCGGCGGTCTTTCCCGGCACCCAGCTGTGGACGGACCTGGTCCGCGTCCCGCCCGCCGGGACATGGGAGCGGCCGCGGGCGCACGTCTACGCGCCGGCGGCGGCGCACCTGGGTACGGCGGCTCCCGCGGCCGTACCCGAGCCGCCGGAGGTCGTCGCGGCGGGGGAGGAGCTGCTGGTCCGGCGCTACCTGCGGGCGTTCGGCCCCGGGTCGGCGAGCGACGTCGCCCGCTACGCCGGACTCACCGTCGGGGCCACGCGAGCGGTACTGGCGCGGCTCGACCTGCGCCGGCTGCGCGCCGAGAACGGCGAGGAGCTCGTCGACCTGCCGCGTGCCCCGCTCCCGGCGGCCGACGTCGAGGCGCCCGTCCGTTTTCTGTCGACGTACGACGCCGTGCTGCTGCTCGGCCACGCGACGCGCGCGGGCATCCTGCCCGCCGAGTTCCGCGACCGCGTGTTCCACGTCCGGATGCCCCGCTCGACGCCGACGTTCCTCGTCGACGGCCGGGTCGCGGGGGCCTGGCGGTTCGACGACGGACGGGTGCGGACCGAGCCGTTCGTCCCGCTGTCGTCCGCCGCCGCCCGCGACGTCGCGGACGAGGCCGAGCGCCTCACCGCGTTCCACGCCCGCTGATCCCGGCCACCGTGTCCGACGGGCTCTCGCTGCAGCGCGACGTCGGATGCCCGCACCGGTACGAGCCGGCGCGGGCGGGTGGGCGGGTTCGCCGTCATCGGCGGTGTCGGGTCATCGGCGGTGTCGGGTCGTGTCCGGTCGCCGGTGGGCTCAGCGCACCCGCAGGTGGATGTCGGCGGGGGCGTCGCCGTGGGCGCGCAGCTCGGCGACGAGCCGTTCGACGTCGCGGTCGTGCCCGCCCGACGGCAGGATCCCGGAGAACGGGGCCGCGGGCCGGAACTGGTAGAGCCGGAAACGACGGCGGCCGTCGCGGTGCGCCCGCACGGACGCGACGACGACGAGGGCGATCAGGGCCAGGACGATCAGCGAGAGCATCATGGCAGGAATTGTGTGCGGAGCGAGTTTCTGCCAACAGATGGCGGGAAGTCATCCTTCGACAAGATTCGGCCATAGACTGTGGTCATGTTGCGCAGCGTCGCCGCCCTCGTCCTCCCCGAGATGGCGGTCTTCGAGTTCGGCGTGATCTGCGAGGTCTTCGGCCTCGACCGCTCCGACGACGGGCTGCCCGTGCTCGACTTCCGGATCTGCGGTCCCGAGGCCGGCGTCGCGCTACGGACGACGTCGGGGGGCCGGCTCATCCCCGACCACGGGCTCGACGGGCTGCGCGGCGCCGATCTCGTCGCCGTCGGCGCCACCCGGCTGCGGGAGTTCCCCGACGAGGTCCTCGACGCGCTGCGCGCGGCCCACGCCGACGGCGCGACGATCCTGTCGGTGTGCTCGGGCGTCTTCGTCCTCGGGGCCGCGGGCCTGCTCGACGGGCGGCGCTGCTCGGTGCACTGGAACGCCGTCGACGAGCTGCGCGCCCGCCACCCGCTCGCGCAGGTCGACCCGGACGTCCTGTTCGTCGACGACGGCGACCTCGTCACCAGCGCAGGCACCGCCGCGGGCATCGACGCGTGCCTGCACCTGGTCCGGCGCGAGCTGGGCAGCGCCGTCGTCAACGGCATCGCGCGCCGGATGGTCGTCCCCCCGCAGCGCGACGGCGGTCAGCGTCAGTACGTCGACCAGCCGGTCCCGGAGTGCACCATCGACACCCTGGCACCCGTCCTGGAGTGGATGCTGGAGAACATCGACCAGGACCACACCGTCGGCGCGCTCGCCGCCCGGGCGGGCATGTCGGGGCGCACCTTCGCCCGGCGGTTCGCCGCCGAGACCGGGACGACGCCCGTCCGCTGGCTGACGTTGCAGCGCGTCCTGCGGGCGCAGCGGTTGCTCGAGGACACCGACCTGTCGGTCGAGGAGATCGCCCGCGACACCGGCTTCGGCGGCGCCGCGCTGCTGCGGCACCACTTCCGCCGCCGCCTCGGCGTGGCGCCCGCGGACTACCGGCGTTCCTTCCGGGCGTGCGGGCCCGCGGAGGTCGCCGCCGGGTTGGCCTCGGCAGGGTCGTGACCTGCGGAGAAGCCCAGCAGAGTGGCGCGATCGATGTTCGCGGCGGCACCCGTCATGTAGAAATAGCGCGGTGGCCGGGCCGTCCCCCCGGCCTGCGAGGAGATCGAATGACATCCGCCCAGCCGAGGGTCGCCGTGATCGGGGCAGGCCCGTCCGGCCTCTACGCCGCGGCCGCCCTGCTCGCCTCCGCATCGGAGACGGGCGTCGTCGTCGACGTGCTCGACCGTCTGCCCGCGCCGTACGGGCTGGTCCGCTACGGCGTCGCTCCCGACCACGTGAAGATGAAGTCGGTCATCCGGGTGCTGCAGCGCCCGTTCGACCCCGCAGAGGTCCATTTCCTCGGCAACGTCCCCGTCGGCCGTGACGACGGTGGGCTCCCGCTCGACGTGCTGCGCGAGCACTACCACGCGATCGTGTGGGCCACGGGCAGCTCCATCGACCGCGGCCTCGGCATCCCCGGGGAGGAACTGGCCGGCAGCGTCGGCTCCGGGCAGGTCGTGAGCTGGTACTCCGGGCACCCCGACCACCTCGGGTCGGCGCCGCCGCTCGACCATCCCGGGGTCGCCGTGGTCGGGGCCGGCAACGTCGCGCTCGACGTGGCCCGGGTGCTCGCCAAGAGCGCCGACGAGATGGCCGCCACCGACATCCCCGACAACGTGCTCGCCGCCCTGCGCGAGAGCGCCGTGCGCGACGTGCACATCCTGATCCGGCGCGGGCCGCAGCACGTCAAGTTCACCCCGGCCGAGCTGCGCCAGATCGGCGAGCTCGCCCACGCCGACGTGGTCGTGCACGACGACGACCTGCTCGCGGGGGAGGGGCCCGACCGCACCGGCATCGACGACCGGCGCCAGCACCAGAACCTCGACATGCTCACCGAGTGGGCGGCCGCCGACATCGAGGAGGGCCGGCCGCGTCGCATCCACCTGCGGTTCCTGCGCAGCCCGGTCCGCATCCTGGGTACCGCGGGCCGGGTGAGCGGGCTGGTCGTGGAGCGCAACGAGATCGTCGACGGCCGCGTCGTCGGGACCGGCGAGGAGGAGACGCTCGACGTCGGTCTCGTCGTGCGGGCCATCGGGTACTCGGCCGAGCCGATCCCCGGCCTGCCGTTCGACGAGCGTTCCGGCACCGTGCCCAACGAGGCCGGCCGCGTCGTGCAGGACGGGCATCCCGTCCCGGGTGCCTATGTCACCGGCTGGATCAAGCGCGGTCCCAGCGGGGTCATCGGCACCAACAAGGGCGATGCGGTCGAGACGGTCGAGAAGCTCCTGGAGGACCTGCCCGACCTGCCCGACCCGAAGGCGCCCGACCGGGAGGACCTCCTGGCCTCCCTGGCGGCCCACGGCATCGAGCCCGTCGACTGGACCGCGTGGCTGCGGCTCGACGCCGAGGAGGTTCGCCTCGGCGGCGTCCGCGGCGGCGCCGACCGGGTCAAGGTCGCAGAGCTCGCGGCCATGATCGAGGCCTGCCGGGGCGCCTGACCCGCCCGCCCCCGCACCGCGTGCCGGTGCGGCGGGCGGCCGGAGCGGTCCGATCTCCGACCGGTCGGGTACGCGTGCCCGGTCCGGTGCTCGAGGCCCCCGCCGAGACGTTCCGGCGGGGACCTCGGCTCGCGCACGCGGTCCGGCCCGTCGAGTGGCCGGCACCGCGTTACGGTCCCGGGGGGTCAGGAGGGGTCGACGGCCAGCACCGACGGGTGCGCGCGCAGCCGGTCGGCGAACGCCGGGGCCTCCGTGTCGGTCATCGAGACCGTCGCGAACACGGAGCTGTAGGGGATCCCCTCCCGGACCTCGACGGAGAAGTCGCGGACGGGCAACCCGCAGTCGCGCAACGTCTCGGCTGCGGCGAGGGCGCCGGTGAGACCGCCGGAGACGACGATCTCGTAGCGGCGGTGCATGCGGAAACCGGGGGACGGGCGGCGGTCGTCGAGTAGGGTCATCGGGGACTCCGGACGGGGTTCGCGGAAGCGGGAACCCGAGCCAGGTCTCGGAACGAGGGACGCCGCGCGGGTGGGCGGCGGAACGAGCGCGCAGGCGACCTGGCTAGCCGACGCGCGAGGCTACTACCTCAGCGCGCGGAGCGATGAACTCGTCGAGGCGCACGGACCTGACCGTAGCAACGCATCCCGCCGCGATCAACCTCGGCGGCCCTTCGCGTGTCCGGCGGCGTCGGATCGATGGTCTACGATCCGGTTCAACAGGTTTATTTGTCGTCCTGTTTCCGGGTTGGCCGGAGGACGGCCGCGGGACGGCGAGCGGTCGCCACGGATCGAGCTGCGGGAGGTCACTCGGTGACGGCGGAGGACAGCGCCGGGAACGGCGCCGGGTCGCCTGTCGGCCGGCAGCTGCGGGTCCCCAAGATGGCCGAGCTCGTCGCCGGACACCTGCGCCGGCAGATCATCCGTGGTGAGCTGGCCGCGGGCGACGCGCTGCCGTCGGAGGCCGCGCTCATGGAGCAGTTCCAGGTCTCGCGCCCGACGCTGCGGGAGGCGTTCCGCGTCCTGGAGTCGGAGTCGCTCATCAGCGTGCGCCGCGGCGCCCACGGGGGCGCGCGCGTCCAGGTGCCCGACGCCGACGTCGCCGCGCGCTACGCGGGGTTCATCCTCGAGTACCGCGGCACCACGCTGGAGGACGTCTACGACGCCCGGCTCGTCCTCGAGCCGCCCTGCGTGGCCCTGCTGGCCGAGCGCCGCACCGAGCAGGACGTGGCGCGGCTGCGCGAGGCCCTTACGGCGCACGACGCGGTCCGCGACGACCACGACCGCACCATCCGGACCCACATGGCGTTCCACACGCTCCTGACCGAACTCACCCGCAACCAGACGCTGCAGGTCCTGATCGGGATGATCGACCACATCATCGCGCTGGCGAACTGGTCGCACGTGTCCAGCGACGCCGGGACCCCGGCCCACCTGCGGGCCATCCGCCGCGGCCTGCGGGCCCACCACCTCGTCGTGGACTACATCGAGGCACGCGACGCGGTCGCCGCGGAGGCGTTGTGGCGCAAGCACCTGGAGGAGGCGCGCGACTACCTGTTGCGCGCGGACGTCCGGACGGTCCTGGACCTGCTCGGCTGACCCGGCCGGGGCGCCCCCGCCCCCGCCCGGCCCGCCGGGGCCTGCCCGGCCGCCGAGCCCGCTCACGACGAAGGCCCCGTCCGAACGTGTCCGTTCGGGCGGGGCCTCGTCGTCTGTCCGGTGACCGGAGCTAGTCGGTCGTGTCCTTCGGCCGACCGGCGTCGGGACGACCGGCCAGTGCCGGCGCCTCCGACCGCTGCTCGATGGCCTCGAGCTCGGCGTGGTGGGCCTCCGCGCGGGCCCTGGCCAGCGCGACGGTCTCCTCGACCGGGTCCGGGGTGAGCAGCGACCCGGGGACCGCCTCACCCGCCGACCCCAGCTGGTTCATCCGCTTGGGCACCGCCGCGCCCTGGTAGGCCAGCGGGATGGCGTGCCCGTGCGAGTCGACACCGGCCAGCGGCTGGTGCACCTCGATGAACTCGCCGTGCGGCAGCCGCTTGATGATGCCGGTCTCGATGCCGTGCTCGAGGACCGCGCGGTCGGACCGCTGCAGGCCGATGCAGATCCGGTAGGTGACCCAGTAGGCGATCGGCGGGACCACCAGCAGGCCGAGGCGCCCGGCCCAGGTCGTCGCGTTGAGCGAGACGTGGAAGAAGTAGGCGATCCAGTCGTTGACGCCCGAGAGCACCAGCCAGCCGTAGAAGGCGATGGCCATGACGCCCAGCGAGGTGCGGACCGGCGCGTCGCGCGGGCGCTGCAGCAGGTTGTGCAGGGCGTTGTCCTTGGTGAACCGCCGCTCGATCGCGGGGTAGATCGCCGCGACGACGAAGGGCAGCGGCAGGAACGCCGCCGTGCCCCAGAACGCCGCGGGCACCGTGTAGTTCCCCAGGTACAGCTCCCACGGCGGGAAGATGCGCGCCATGCCCTCGGTGAACAGCACGTACCAGTCGGGCTGCGAGCCCGCCGAGATGTGCGACGGGTCGTAGGGGCCGAAGTTCCAGATCGGGTTGATCTGGAACAGGCCCGCCATCAGCCCGATGACGCCGACGGTGACGGCGAAGAACGCGCCACCCTTCGCGGCGAACGTCGGCAGGATGCGGACGCCGACGACGTTGTGCTCGGTGCGGCCGGGGCCGGGGAACTGCGTGTGCTTCTGGTACCAGACCAGGCCGACGTGCACGGCGATGAGCGCGAGCAGGATCCCCGGGATCAGCAGCACGTGCAGGATGTAGAAGCGCGGGATGATCTCGGTGCCCGGGAACTCGCCGCCGAAGAGCAGCCACTGCAGCCACGTGCCGATGATCGGCGCCGTCATCGTGATGCCGGACATGATCCGCAGGCCGGTACCCGACAGCAGGTCGTCGGGGAGCGAGTAGCCGGTCAGGCCCTCGAAGAAGCCCAGCAGGATCAGCAGCACGCCGATCAGCCAGTTCGTCTCCCGCGGCTTGCGGAAGGCACCGGTGAAGAACGTGCGGAACATGTGCACGAGCATCGCGGCCATGAACAGCAGCGCGGCCCAGTGGTGCACCTGCCGCACGAACAGCCCGCCGCGCACGTCCATGGAGATCGTGACGGTGCTCTCGAACGCCTTCGACATGTGCACGCCGCGCAGGTTGTCGAACGCGCCGTTGTAGGTGACCTCGGTCATCGACGGGTCGAAGAACAGCGCCAGATACGTGCCCGACAGCAGGAGCACGATGAAGCTGTACAGCGCGATCTCACCGAGCATGAACGACCAGTGCGTCGGGAAGACCTTGTTGAACTGCTTGCGCAGCCCCGCCGCCGGGTGGAACCGCTGGTCCAGCTCGTCGAGTGCCACCCCGGCCCTGGCCTGCAGTCCGCCGGAGGAGGTGGTGGGCGTCGTGATCGAACTCATGATCTGCGCTCCCAGAATGCGGGGCCGACGGCTTCGTGGAAGTCACTCGTGGCGATGAAGTAGCCCTCGTCGTCCACCGTGATCGGCAGCTGCGGCAGCGCCCGGGTGGCCGGCCCGAACACAGGGCGAGCGTACTCCGTGGCCAGGAACTGCGACTGGTGACAAGGGCAGAGGATGCGGTTGTCCTGCGCCTCGTACAGCGAGGTCGGGCAGCCCAGGTGCGTGCAGATCTTCGAGAAGGCGTAGTAGTCGCCGTAGTTGAAGTTCTCCTGGCCCGCGCGCTTGACGACCTTCGTGCCCGGCCGCAGGCGGATCAGCATGACGGGCGCGTCGCCGGCCTTCTGCGCCTTGAGCAGCGCCTCCTCGTCGTGCTGCTCGGAGAGCCGGTACGGGAACACCGTCTGCATCGAGCCCGGCTCCATGTCCTCGGGCCGGACACGCCGGATGTCCTCGAGGTCGCCGGTGTCGGCGCGCATGTAGACCGTCTCGCCGTTGGTCGACTTCCAGCCCGTGATCCACAGCGGCGAGTTCGGGCCGTCCTTCCACGGGTTGCGGATCAGCGGGCCGATGGCCGCGATCCCAAGCCCGATGCCGAACAGGCCCGCCGCCGCGCCGGCCGACCGCTTGATGACGGTCCGCCGGGCGATCGTGGTGTCCTTGCCGGCCGCCGCGAGCTGGGCCATCACGGTCCTGCGGGCGACCTCGTCGGACGGGCCGTCGTGGCGCTGCTGGACCGAGACCTCGCTCGGGAAGAACTTCTTGACGTAGGAGATCACGCCGATACCCAGCGCCAGCACGGCGAGGCCGAACGTGACGCCGACGACCGGGGTGTAGAGCGAGTACATCCGGTAGCCGGGCTGGTCTGGCGCGACGTACTCGTGCGGCCACCAGATGAACGCGATCACGAACGCCAGTGCCGAGAGCGCCGACAGCGTGAACCAGCCGGCGACGGCGCGCTCCGCGCGCTTCTCCGCCCGCGTCCCCGGAACGGGGAACTTGGGCGCGTTGTGCTGGACGTCGACGTCGTCGAGGTCACCGGCGAGCCGCGCGAGCTGCTCGGGCGTCATCTCCTCGAGCTCCGCCGCCGTGGGGGCGGACGTGACGCCGCCCTCACCCGTCGTAGCGCCACTCATTGCTTGGCTCCCAACCACATTGCGAAACCGACGATCGCGGCCAGGCCGACGACGAAGGCGATCACGCCCTCCGAGGTCGGGCCGATGCCGCCGAGCCCGGAACCACCCACGTCGTTGTTGCCGTCACTGACGGACTTGATGTAGGCGATGATGTCCTTCTTCTCCTGCGGCGAGAGCTGCGCGTCGGAGAACTTGGGCATGTTCTGCGGCCCCGTGAGCATGGCCGCGTAGATCTGGTCCTCGTTGGCCGGGTCGAGCGACGGCGCGAACTTGCCGGAGGACAGGGCGCCACCGCGGCCGGTGAAGTTGTGGCACGAGGCGCAGTTGAGCCGGAACAGCTCGCCGCCACGGGCCGGGTCGTCGCCGCGCAGCGCCTCGCCGGTGGCCGCGGGGAGCTGCGGACCGCCACCGTTGGCCTGCACGAACGCGCCCAGGGCCGCCAGGTTGTCGGCGCCCTCCTGCGTGTGCGGGTCGAACGTCTGCGTCGGAGGCTTGCGCATCGCCTGCGCCTCCTGGCGGGCGAGCGGCATGCGGCCGGAGGAGACCTGGAAGTAGACCGCGGCGTCGCCCACGCCGACCAGGCTCGGGCCGCGGTCCTGCACGCCCTGCAGGTTCGCGCCGTGGCACGTGATGCAGGCGTTGTTGTAGAGGTCCTGGCCCTTCGCGATCGTCGCGGCGTCCGCCGCCTGCGCGACCGCGGTCTGCGGGGCCGGCTCGACGACCGAGTACAGGGCGCCGACCGACAGCAGCCCGATACCCAGCGCGAGTGCTCCGGCGAGCCGGCGCCGCACCTTGCCGTGCGGTCGTCGGCCGCGGCGGGACCGCGGCTCAGGTGGTGTGGTGGTCGTGGGTTCCATCGTCGGCGTCGTCCAACCCTCGCGTCGTTTTCGGGGCGCTTGCGCTGCAGGCCTAGCGGATGAAGTAGATGACGGCGAACAGGCCCACCCAGACGACGTCGACGAAGTGCCAGTAGTACGACACGACGATCGCCGCGGTGGCCTGGGCCGGTGTGAACTTGCTGAGCTTGGTGCGGATGAGCAGGTAGACGAACGCCACCAGCCCGCCGGTGACGTGCAGGGCGTGGAAGCCCGTCGCGAGGTAGAAGACCGTGCCGTAGGCGCTGGACGCGATCGTCGTGTGGTGCTCGAAGATCAGCGTGCGGTACTCGTTGGCCTGCCCGAGGACGAACAGCGCGCCCATGATCAACGTGAGCAGGTACCAGCGGCGCAGCCCGAACACGTCGCCGCGCTCGGCCGCGAAGACACCGAACTGGCACGTGAACGACGACGCGACCAGCACGATGGTCACGACGAGCGCGTACGGCACGTCCAGCTCGGTGGGCGGCGGCGGCCACTCGCCGACGTTCTGGGCCCGCGCGGTGAAGTAGATCGAGAACAGCCCGGCGAAGAACATCAGCTCGCTGGACAGCCAGACGATGGTGCCGATGCTGACCAGGTTCGGGCGGTTCAGCGAGTGGATCCGCGCGCTGATGTTGGGGGCGGCTGTCGTCACCGGGGCATTATGACCCCACCCGAACTTCTACAGCCTGTCGGGGGACCAGGGAGCTGCGTCACTTCCCGGGCGGCGTCCTCCGGGGTGGCAACGCGGAACGGCCCGGCGTGGTTCCCGGGCCGGTGGAGGCGCTGATCGGGGCCTCGGCGCAGCCGGCCACCGCGCGCGCACGAGGGGGTGTGACCGCGCCCATTACGATGTCGCCCGTGACCAGCCCCGCGCCCCGCGACGCCGGATCGGCGTCCGAGCCCCTCAGCCAGCTGAACGTCCTCGTCTTCAGCCACCGCCCGGAGGTACGGGAGGGAATCGTGACGGCCGTGGGCCGCCGCCCGGCCCCCGATCTCGGCCGGGTCACCTTCATCGAGGTGGGTGGGGTCGCGGACGTGCTCGCGGCGTGCGACGCCGGCGGGCTCGACCTCGTCGTCCTCGACGGCGAGGCCCAGCCGACCGGGGGCATGGGTCTGTCCCGCCAGCTCAAGAACGAGATCACCGACTGCCCGCCGATCGTGGTGACCGTCCGCCGCCGCGACGACCGGTGGCTGGCCACCTGGTCGCAGGCCGACGCGGTGCTCGTGCACCCCCTCGACCCGCTGACCGCGGCCGAGACCGTCGCCGACGTCCTGCGGCGCACCGCGGACGTCGCCGTGCGTGGCTGACGTGGCCGCCGCCCCCGGCTCCGGCTCCGCGTCCGGCTCCGGCACCGGCGAGGCCCGCAGCTGGCCGCGGCTGCTGGCCAGCCTCATCGCGGGCCGCGACCTGGAGACCGCCGACACGGCCTGGATCATGGACCGGGTGCTGTCGGAGGAGGCGACGGCGGCACAGCTCGCCGGCTTCCTCGTCGGCCTGCGGGCCAAGGGGGAGACGGCGGCCGAGATCGCCGGGCTCGCCGAGGCGATGCTGGCCAGGGCGTCGCGCGTCACCGTCAGCGGGCCCGCGGTCGACATCGTCGGAACCGGCGGGGACCAGGCGCACACCGTCAACATCTCCACGATGGCGGCGGTGGTGGTCGCGGCGGCGGGCATCCCCGTCGTCAAGCACGGCAACCGGGCGGCGACGTCGAAGTGCGGCGCGGCCGACCTGCTGCAGGAGGTCGGCGTGGCGATCGCGCTGCCGGCCGCGCAGGTCGAGGCGTGCGTCGCCGAGGTCGGCATCGGGTTCTGCTTCGCGCCGGTCTTCCATCCCGCCATGCGGCACACCGCGGGTCCGCGCGCCGAGCTCGGGGTGCCGACGGCGATGAACGTCCTGGGGCCGCTGACCAACCCGGCGCAGCCGCCGTCGGGCCTGGTGGGCTGCGCCGACGCGCGGCTCGCGCCCGTGCTGGCCGAGGTGTTCGCCTCGCGGGGGATGTCGGTGTTCGTGGTGCGCGGCGACGACGGCCTCGACGAGCTGACCACGGCCACCACGTCGACGGTGTGGGCGGCCGGACCCGACGGGGTGCGGGCCACGTCGGTCGACCCGGCCGCGCTGGGTGTCGCGCCCGCGACGCGCGAGGACCTGCGAGGTGGCGACGCCGCGTTCAACGCCGCGGCCTGCCACGCGCTGCTCGCGGGCAAGCACGGCCCGCACCGCGACGCGGTGCTGCTCAACGCGGCGGGGGCGCTGGTCGCCGCGGGTGCGGTCGCGGCCGACGGACCCGACCTGCACGCACCGATGGCGGTGGCACTGGAGCGCGCGGCCGCGGCGATCGACTCCGGCGCGGCCGCGGACCTGCTGGCCCGGTGGGCGGAGTTCTCGACCCGGCTGGCGCCCCGCCCGGCCTGACGACGGCGCGGTCCGGGACGGGTGCCCCGTCCCGGGGCCGCGGCGCGGCGGGCTCAGTCGAGCCCGGCGGAGAAGATCGCGTCGGTGTCCGCGCTCGAGTAGGAGCGGAACGCGATGTGGGTGTCGGTGCGGACCACACCCGGGATCTTGCTGAGCCGTCCCGCGATGACGTCGGCGAGCTCGTCGTGCGCGGCGACCTTCACGATCGCGATCAGGTCGACGTCGCCGGCGCACGAGTACACCTCGCTGACCCCGTCGAGGTCGGCGATCGCCTGCGCGGTCTCGGGGATCCGGTCGGCGGCGGTGTGCACCATGACGATCGCGGTGATCACGGTTGCCCTCCTCGGGGACGGACGCGGGACCGGGAGCGGTCCGGCCGGGGTCGAAGACTAGCCGAGGGTGATCTCCGACGGGCTGCCCAGCGGGGCCTGCCGGGCCCGGCGCGCCCAGCCCTCCCACGCCGCGGCGCCGCGGGCGGGCTCGGCCCAGCTCGGCTCGCTGTGCACGAGCCGGGTCCCGCCCGTGGTGAGCCATCGGCGGACCAGGTTCACCTCCTCGGCCGAGGCCCCCGCGAGCGGCCCGTCGGCGGGCAGGATGGTGCGGGCCGTGGCGCGCAGCGACTCGACGACCGGCATCGGCGGCGTCCCGCGTCGGGCGACGTCGGCCGCGGCGAGCCTGCCGTGCCGGACCACGGCCAGCTCCCAGCCGCCGTGCCCGTCGGGCCGGGCGCCGACCACCTCGGGCAGGGCCGCGAGCGCCGCCAGCTGTTGCGCCCTGGCGAGCGCCGTCGCCAGCGCGGCCAGCCGGTCGCGGCCCGCGGCGGCGGCCTCGAACCGCTCCCGGGCGGCCAGCGCCTCGACCCGGTCGGCCAGCCTGCGCAGCGGTGCGTCGTCGGCACCCGCGACGAGGCCCTGCAGCGCGTGGACGCCCGGTGCGTACTCCTCGACGCTCTGCAACCCCGCGCAGGGCGCGCGGCAGCGGCCCAGCTCGTGCAGGACGCACGGGCTCGCGGCGGGCGAGCGGGCCGGGATCCGCTGCGTGCAGCTGCGCAGCGGCAGCGCGTCGAGCAGCGTCTCCACGGCCTCGGTCGCGCCCCGACGCGACCCGAACGGGCCCAGCGCGGGCGCGCGCGGCGTCGTCACCACCGAGAGGCGGGGGAACGCCTCGTCGGTCGGCACCACCCACCACGCCCGGCCCGGGTTGCGCGAGCGCCGGTTGTAGCGCGGCCGGTGCGCGGCGATGAGCCGCAGCTCGCGCACCCCGGCCTCCAGCGCGTGCGCGCACACGATGGTGTCGACGCGCTCGGCCAGCGACACCATGTCCCGCATCCGCCGGCGGCGCTCGGCGGCGGTGAAGTAGCTGCGGACGCGCCTGCGCAGGTCGCCGCTCGTGCCGACGTAGAGCACCTCGTCGCGGGCGCCGCGGAACAGGTAGACCCCGGCGGCCGACGGCACGTCGCGGGCGAGGGTGCGACGGCGCCGGACCTGCTCGGGCGGGCGGTGCGCCGAGGCGCCGCGGGCCAGCGCGAGCAGCTCCTCCAGGCTCTGCACGCCGAGGTTGCCCACCCGTTCCAGCAGGCGGTGGAGCACCTCGACGGTCGCCCGCGCGTCGGCCAGCGCCCGGTGCGTCGGCTGGGTCGCCGTGCCGAAGAGCCGGGCCAGGGCACCCAGCCGCACGCTGGGGGCCTCGGCGCGGCTGAGCACCGCGCGGGCCAGCCGCGCCGTGCACAGCTGGGGCGGGCGCGGCCAGCGCCGGTCGTGGCGTTCGCACGCCGCGCGCAGGAACCCCGCGTCGAACGGGGCGTTGTGCGCCACCAGCACCGCGCCGCCCATGAACTCCAGCAGCGTCGGCAGCACCTGCGCGAGCCGCGGGGCCCCGGTGACCATCGCCGTGGTGATCCCGGTCAGCGCGACGACGCCGGGCGGGACGCCGGTGCCGGGGTCGACGAGCGTCGCCAGCTCGCCGAGCACCTCGCCGCCGCGCACCTTCACCGCGCCGATCTCGGTGATCGAGTGGTTCGCCGACGAGCCGCCGGTGGTCTCCAGGTCGAGCACGACGAACGTCACCTCGCGCAGCGGGGTCCCGAGCTCGTCGAACGACAGCTGCGCGACGGTGCCGCCGGAACCGGCGGATCCGGGGGGAGCGGGCACGCCGCGGGACGCTAGCCGCGCGCACCGACAGAACCGGCTACCCGCCGGGCCCCGCCGCGGCGGGGCCCGGCCGACGACGCCGACAGGGCGAGCCGCGGGCGTGCGGGGCGAGGGTGTGGTGGGCGGAGCCCGCGGCGCCCCGGCGGCCCGGCGGTGCGGTGGGCGCGCTCCGGCCCGGCCTGCCGGTCCCGG
Source organism: Pseudonocardia sp. D17 (assembly GCF_036984265.1). Taxonomy (NCBI): domain Bacteria; kingdom Bacillati; phylum Actinomycetota; class Actinomycetes; order Pseudonocardiales; family Pseudonocardiaceae; genus Pseudonocardia; species Pseudonocardia sp. D17. The sequence goes on from NZ_BPRG01000027.1 coordinate 58,468, forward strand.
CGCCGCGGTCCGGCTGGGGTGAGTGCCGCGCGGTCCGGCTGCGGTGCGGTGCGGTGCCGCGGTGTGGGTTGTGTGCGGAGTGGCGCCGCGGTGTGCGGTGCGGTGCTGCGGTGCGGCGCGGGGGTTCTTCGGGGCAGGTGCCGCCGGGTGGCGCTCGCCGCACCCGCGCACGCGCGGATAACCTGGTCGAATGTCCACCGACGACGCATTCGCCACCGGGCCCGCCGGGTCCGGCGCGGAGCCCGTCGGTGTCGACCCCGCCTGCGCCGCCCCCGCCTGCGCCGGCCCGGCCCCCGACACGGCCGGGGCGGCCGCGGAGATCCGGTGGGACCGGTTGCCCGAGGCCGTCCGCGGCCGCGTCGCCGAGCTCGCCGCGGCCGCCGTCGCCGGCCTGCCCGACGCCGACGTCCCGCACCGGCTGCGCCGGCTGGCCCGGTTCACCCCGGCCAAACGGGCCAGGCTGGGCGCCAGGGCGCTCCTCGACGAGGTCGAACGCTCGGCGGCGTTCCGCGCGGCCGTGCTGGCGTGGTGCCACGAGCACACGCCCGGTCCGGCCGACGTCGAGGACCCGCTCGGCGCCGCCGCGCTCGCCGTCCTCGGTGGCGCTCCCGATGCGCCCGACCTCGTCGCCGCCGCCGCCCGCCGGGGCGAGGCGGGCGAGCTGCGGGCCGAGCTGGAGGCCGCGAACTCGCGCGTCGAGAAGCTGACCGCCGAGCTCGAACGGCTGCGCGACGAGCTGGCGACCGCACGCGAGGACGTGCGGCTGTCCGCGCAGGCCAGGGAGGCCGAGTTCGCCCAGCTGCGCAGGCGGGTGGGGGAGCAGGGCGCGCGGCTGCGGTCGGCGACCGACGCGCTCGACGCCGCGGCCGCCGACCTCGAGGCGGTACGGGCCGAGGCGCGCCGCGACCTGGCCGACGCGCTGGCCGAGCGCGACCGCGAGCGGGTGCGCGCCGACCGGGAACGGGCGCGCGCCGACGCCGCGGCCGTGCAGGTCGCCGCCGCGCGGCAGGCGGCCCGCGAGGCCCGCCAGGCCGACGAGGTCCGGCTGGAGCTGCTGCTGGAGACGCTCGGCGGCGCGGTCGCCGGGCTGCGCCGTGAGCTCTCGATCGGCGGTGGCGGGCCCCGGCCCGCCGACCTCGTCGCGGGGGCCAGCGCGGTGCGTCCCGGCGCGCCGGTCGACGACCTCGCCGCCCTCGACGCGCTGCTGGCGCTGCCCGCGGTGCACCTGATCGTCGACGGCTACAACGTCAGCAAGACGGGCTATCCCGAGCTGCCACTGGCCGACCAGCGCACCCGGCTCGTCGGTCAGCTCGCGGCGCTGGCGGCCCGCACGGGGGTCGAGGTCACCGTCGTCTTCGACGGGGCGGGCGTCGTCGCCGCGCCGACGCGGGGGACCCGCGGGGTGCGGGTGCTGTTCAGCGACGCCGGGGTGATCGCCGACGACGTCATCCGCGCGCTCGTCGCCGCCGAGCCCGAGGGCCGGCCGATCCTGGTCGCGACGTCGGACCGGGCCGTCGTCGAGTCCGTGCGCCGCCGCGGCGCCCACGCGCTGCCGTCGGCGATCCTGCTGGGCCGACTGCGGGGCTGAGACGACCGCGTCCGCCGCTTCCCGGCCGCGACTGCTCGCCCGGAACTGTCGGTGGCGTCCCCTAGCGTCCGCGACGTCCGACGAGCAACGTCGAGGGGTGGCCCGGAATGATCATCGACTGCGACACGTGTGCGGTGCGCGGCGACGCGTGCGGGGACTGTGTGGTGGGTGTCCTGCTGGGCGTGCCGGACCCGGCGACACGCCCCGACACGCTGCCGTCCGGCGCGCCGGTCATGCAGCTCGACGCTCGGGAACAGCGTGCGCTCGCCGTCCTGGCCGACCAGGGGCTGGTTCCCCGGTTGCGCCTCGTGGCGACGCGGTCGCCGGAGCCGGCTCCGGAGGACCAGTCGCGTCACGCAGGGTGAGCGACACGCCGTGCCGCCGTCCCGAGGGCCCGGCTGCTGTTGCCCCTGTGGGTGAGGCCGTTCGTCGACGGCCGGCGCGACGCGCCGGCGCCCCCGATGCTGGCCGCCCGCCCTGCCCCTTCGTAATCTCCGCGCGACCTTGCGGTGGGTTCGCCGCTCGCCCGGAACGGCGACGCAGGGTCGCCGCAGGACCCGCGTGGAGCCCGCTCCGCGCCCCGGTCCGCGGTACGGAGAAGGGGACTCGTCCGCGTGGTGGCGCCTCGACGCAGCGGTACCCGACCGGCCTCCCGGCCGGTGACGGCGGTCCTGGTCGCGGCGGTCGTCGGAGCGGGGCTGACCGCGCTCGTCACGACGCCCGCGATCGCCGACCCCACCCCCGCTCCGCCGGGGGCGGCACGGGCCGCGCTGACCGTCCCCGCCGCGGGCGGACGGCCCGCAGCGCCGGTCCTGCCCCCGCCACCGACGACCGCCGACGAGGCGCGCGCCCAGTTCGAGCAGGCCCAGCACGACGCCGAGGTCCTCACCGAGCAGTGGCACGCCGCCACCGACGACCACGACGCCAAGGAGAAGGCCGCGGAGGCCGCGCGCGCGGCGGTCGGGCCCGCCGAGGACGCCGCGGCGAAGGCCGCCGCCGACGAGGAGACCTACCGCTCCCAGCTCGACGGGCTGGCCATGGCGACCTTCGAGAACGGCCGCCTCGACCAGTTCGACGCCCTGCTCTCGAGTACCTCCCCGCAGAACTACCTCGACCAGATGTCGGCGCTCGAGTCGCTGACCGCCGAGCAGCGCGTCCAGCTCGACGAGTTCCAGGCCAGGGTCGCCGCCGCCCAGCAGGCGCGCCACGACGCCGACGCCGCCGTCGCGCAGGCCCAGCAGGCGGCCGACGACGCGCAGCGCGCCGCCGACGACATCCTGACCCGCAAACAGGCCGCCGAGGCGCGGGTCGCCGACGTCGAGAAGATGATCTCCAACCTCAGCCCGGCCGAGCGCGCCCAGCTGATCCCCCCGGGTGAGGGCGCGCCGCAGGGCGTCGTGCTCGGCACGGGCGCGGGCGCCCGCGCACTCGCGATGGCCGCGACCAAGCTGGGCAGGCCCTACGTCTGGGGCGCCGCCGGGCCGAACAGCTTCGACTGCTCGGGTCTGACGTCGTGGGCGTTCGCCCGGATCGGCGTGACCCTCCCGCGGTCGAGCAGCGCCCAGGCGACCGTCGGGACCCCGGTCTCGTGGAACGACCTCCAGCCCGGTGACCTGGTGTTCTTCTACAAGCCCGTCAGCCACGTCGGTATCTACGCGGGTGGCGGGAAGATGATCGACGCCCCCGAGACCGGCGATGTCGTGAAGTACCAGACCGTTCCGCGGGCCACGTTCTCCGGAGCCCGCCGGATCTGAACCGCCGGAGCCCGAGGACCCGGCCCCGACCGGCCGCCACGCTCCGCGTCGGCCGCAGCGACGGTCCGCTCCCCGCGCACGGGCGGCGGCCGGGGACCCCGGCCGCCGCCCGTCCCGTCGCCGGGGCGGGTCGGGCACGCAGGACCGTCGGCGGTGTCGGTACGGTCACCCGCCGTGGCCCGCACGTTGCTCGTGACGAACGACTTCCCGCCCCGAGCCGGTGGGATCCAGACCTACCTGCAGGCCCTCGCCGACCGGCTGCCCCCGTCCGAGCTGGCCGTCTACGCCCCGGCCTGGGAGGGTGCGGCCGCGTTCGACGCCCACCGGCCCTACCCCGTCCACCGTCATCCGACGTCGCTGATGCTGCCCACGCCCGACGTCGCCCGCCGCGCCGCGGAGCTCGCCCGCCGGTACGGCGCCACGACGGTCTGGTTCGGTGCCGCGGCGCCGCTCGCGCTGCTGGGCCCGGGGCTGCGCGAGCGCGCCGGAATCCGGCGCGTCGTCGCGAGCACCCACGGCCACGAGGTGGGCTGGTCGATGCTGCCGGGTGCGCGCCAGGCGTTGCGCCGCATCGGCAACGACGCCGACGTGCTCACCGTCGTCTCCCGGTACACCCGCGGCAGGTTCGCCGCCGCCTTCGGCCCGCGGGCGGCGCTCGAGCACCTGCCGCCGGGGATCGACACCGCGACGTTCCGGCCCGATCCGGCCGCACGGGCGCGGCTGCGGGCCCGCTACGGGCTGGGGGAGGCGCCGGTGGTGGCGTGCGTGTCCCGGCTCGTGGCCCGCAAGGGCCAGGACATGCTCGTGCGGGCGCTGCCGGCGCTGCGCGGGCGCGTGCCGGGGACCCGGCTGCTGCTCGTCGGCTCTGGCCCCGACCACGACCGGCTGCGCCGGCTCGCGGTCGGCGCGGGGGTCGCGGAGCACGTCGTGTTCACCGGCGCCGTCCCCGCCGACGAGCTCGCCGCCCACCAGGCCGTCGCCGACGTGTTCGCGCTGCCGTGCCGCACCCGTGGCGGGGGCCTCGACGTCGAGGGCCTCGGCATCGTGCTGCTGGAGGCGTCGGCCTGCGGGGTCCCGGTCGTCGCCGGGAACTCCGGGGGCGCGCCGGAGACCGTCCTGGAGGGGCGGACGGGCCACGTCGTCGACGGCCGCGACCTCGACGCGCTGGTGGCCGCCGTCGGCGGGCTGCTCGCCGACCCCGACCGCGCCGCGCGGCTGGGTGCGGCCGGCCGCGACTGGATGCTCACGAGCTGGACCTGGCCCGCCGCCGTCGAGCGGCTGCGCGTGCTGCTGGACGGCGCCCCCGTCGCCGGCTGACGGTGCGCCGGTCGACGTGAGCGGCCGCGCGCGGGGGCCGGTCAGACCGGCTGGTGGGTCCCCGAGTAGATGTCGGTGATCACGTCGGCGTGGTTCGCGGCCACGACGGCGCGCTTGACCTTCAGCGTCGGGGTCAGCTCGCCGGTGGTCTCGGTGAAGTCGCCGGGCAGGATGCGGAACTCCCGGATCTGCTCGGCCCGCGACACGGCCTTGTTCGCCTCCTCGACGGCCGCGGCGATCTCGGCGCGCATCGCGGGGTCCCCGACCAGCGCCGCGACCGGGGTGTCGGCGGGCCGGCCGTTGCGCTCGAGCCAACCGGGCACGGCCTCGGGGTCGAGCGTCACGAGCACCGCGATGAACGGCTGCGCGTCGCCGACGACCATGCACTGGCTCACCAACGGGTTGGCGCGCAACCGGTCCTCGAGCACCGCCGGGGCGACGTTCTTGCCGCCCGCGGTGACGATGATCTCCTTCTTTCGGCCGGTGATCGTCAGGAAGCCGTCGTCGTCGAGCTCGCCGATGTCGCCGCTGTGGAACCAGCCGTCCTCGATGGCCTCGGCCGTCGCGGCCGGGTTCTTCCAGTAGCGCCGGAAGACGATCGAGCCCGACAGCAGGATCTCCCCGTCGTCGGCGATCCGCACCGACTGGCCGGGCACCGGCCTGCCGACCGTCCCGACGCGCTGCGCGGTGAGCCCGTTGACGGCGATGCCCGCGGACGTCTCGGTGAGGCCGTAGCCCTCCAGGACGGGCAGCCCGACGCCGCGGAAGAAGTGCCCGAGCCGCTCGCCGAGGGGCGCACTGCCGGACACGGCCGCGATCACCCGGCCGCCGACGGCCGCGCGCAGCTTGCCGTAGACCAGCTTGTCGAACAACGCGTGCTTGATCCGCAGGACGAGACCCGGGCCCCCGGTGTCCTGCGCCTTCGAGTAGGCGATCGCGGTGTCGGCGGCGGCGTCGAAGATCGCGCCCTTGCCCTCGTCGCGGGCCTTCTGGCGGGCGCCGTTGTACACCTTCTCGAACACCCGCGGCACCGCGAGCAGGAAGGTCGGGCGGAAGGTCTGCAGGTCGGGCAGGAGGTTGCGGGTGTCGGGGGTGTGCCCGATCGTCGTCCGCGACGCGATCGCCCCGCACTGGATGACCTTGCCGAACACGTGCGCCAACGGCAGGAACAGCAGCACCGAGCCGTCGACGTTGAGCAGCTCCGGGAACACCTGCCGCACCTGCGCGACCTCGGAGACGAGGTTGCGGTGGGTCAGCTCCACGCCCTTGGGCCGCCCGGTGGTGCCGGAGGTGTAGATCAGCGTGGCGAGGTCGTCGGCACCGACGGCCTCGTGGCGCGCGCGCACCTCGTCGTCGGTCGTGCCCGCGCCCAGCTCGGTGAGGGCGTCGACGGCGCCGGGCCCCTCGGCCGGCTCGATCGTCCACACGGCACCGAGCCCGGGGACCGCCTCGGCGACGAGCGCGGCGTGCCGGTCGGTCTCCACGACGGCCGCGACCGCGCCGGAGTCGGACAGGATCCAGGCGATCTGCTCGGCGGACGACGTCTCGTAGATCGGCACCGTCACTGCGCCCGCGGACAGGATCGCGTAGTCGAGCAGCGTCCACTCGTAACGGGTGCGCGACAGCAGCGCGACCCGGTCGCCCGCGCCGACACCGCCGGCCACCAGGCCGCGCGCGACGGCGCGCACCTGCCCGGCGAACTCCGCCGACGTGACGTCGGTCCATCCGCCGTCCGGGCGGGCGCGCTGCAGCAGCACGTCCGACGGATGCTCCCGCTCGGCGGCGAGGACCGCGTCGAGCAGGGTCTCCCGTGCACCGATCTCGACCGCCGACGGCCCGCTGTACTCCCGCACGTCGCCGCCCTCCTCGCCACACCGGTGAAGTCCTGGGGTCGAACCTATCGTGATCGACGCCGGGACCGCATGGAATCCGGGGGCCACCCACGGCCGGCGCGGGCGGCCGAGCCACGATCGGGGGACCCCACGATGCCGACGGTCGACGTGGTCGACGAGACCTTCCTCGTCGTCGAACGGGCGCGGGTGGCGGCCGAGTTCGCCGATCCCGCCGCGTGGCCGGCGCTGTGGCCCGACCTGCGGCTGACCGTCGTCACCGACCGCGGCGACCAGGGGGTGCGCTGGACGGTCACGGGCGCCCTGATGGGGAGCATGGAGGTGTGGCTCGAGGAGGTGCTCGACGGGACGGTCCTGCACTACTACCTGCGCGCCGACGGTGCGGGCGCCGACGGCGGGCCGGTCCCGCTGCCGCCGCGGCGGGCCGCCGCCGAGGCGCGGCGCCGGCACCGGCACGCGA
>NZ_BPRG01000028.1:0-17400 GCF_036984265.1 Pseudonocardia sp. D17
GAGCACCGAAAGCGCTCCCTGCCGGGAACCACCGTGCGAAGGGAAGGTAGAGCCATCAGCACCGACACCGAGACCCCCGTCGACGAGCTGGACGCGCTCTACCAGGACCTCGACGCCGCCGATCTCCGTCCGCTCTGGACGATCACCGAGCAGCTGCTGACCCCCACCCCGCGTCCGGCCGCCGTCCCGTGGCTGTGGTCGGCGGACACGCTCAAGCCCCTGGCCCGCCGCGCCATCCGGCTGGTGCCGGTGGAGCGCGGTGGTGAGCGACGGGTGCTCGCGCTGCAGAACCCGGGGCTCGGCGGCCTGCCCTACGCCGTCGGCACGCTGTGGGGAGCGCTGCAGTGCCTCGGCCCCCGCGAGACCGCGCCCGCGCACCGGCACACCCCCGGCGCGATCAGGTTCGTCCTGGAGGGCGAGGGCGTCTGGACCACCGTCGACGGCGACGCCTGCGACATGCGGCCCGGCGACCTCGTGCTCACCCCGTCGATGCAGTGGCACGACCACGTCAACGGTGGCGACTCCGAGATGTTCTGGTTCGACGGGCTCGACCTGCCGATGATCGCCGCGCTCGACGGCGTGTTCTTCGAGACCTGGCCGGGACCAGGGCAGTCCCAGCCACAGCCCGCGGAGCACAACCGCTCCGAGCGGACACCCCGCGAGGGGGCCCGATACACCGCGGGCGCGGTGACCGGCCCGCTCCACCCCCGACCGGCCGAGCTGCTGGTCTACCGGTGGGCCGACGCCGCCGCCGAGCTCGACCGGCTGGCCGCGGCGTCGTCGGACCCGGTGGTCGCGGTCGAGTACACCGATCCCGCCACCGGAGCGAGCGTGCTGCCCACGATGGCCTGCGCGGTACACCGAGTCCGCGGCCACGGACCCGCCGAGCGCCGGGCGGGCAACGCGGTCCACGTCGTATTCCGCGGGCACGGGTCGACGGTGATCGACGGCCGTCGGTTCTCCTGGGGACCCGGCGACATGTTCGCCGTCCCGTCCTGGGCCGCCGTGGAGCACGACTCCGACGGGGCCGACCTGTTCGTGGTGTCCGACGAGCCCGTGCTGCGCGCGCTTGGCATCGACCGCCGGGAGATTCTGCCCGGACCCCAGACCGTGACCGACGTCTTCACCCCGAAGGACCCCCCACGATGAGACTCGCCCTGTTCGACGACCACCGCCTCGGCGTCGTCGCGGCCGGCCCGGAGGGCGACACCGTCGTCGACGTGACTGCCGCCCTGCCGTGGCCGCACGACAGCGACCCACTGACCGCGGGCTGGTGGCGGGCGCTGTGCCGGGACTTCGCCGAAGTCCGGTCCGCGCTGGTCGAGGCCGCCGCGGCCGGGCCGGTCCTGCGCGTCGCCGACGTCACCCTGCGCGCTCCGGTGCTCGCCCCGACCAAGGTCGTCGCCGCCGCGTCCAACTACGCCGCACACGTCGCGGAGATGCACGGCGTGCAGGAACGCACGCTGGGCCGCGTCGAGGCGTGGATGATGGAGTTCGACATCTTCCTCAAGGCGCCCTCCTCGATCGTCGGACCCGGTGCCGAGATCGTCCTGCCCTACGCGGTGGTCGCCGCGGACCAGGAGATCCACCACGAGTCCGAACTCGTCGCGGTGATCGGGACCGGAGGACGGGACATCCCCGAGGAGTCCGCGATGAACCACGTCCTCGGTTTCACCGCGGGGATGGACATCACAGTGCGCAGCCCGGCGGACCGATCTCGCCGCAAGAGCTACGACACGTTCAGTCCGCTCGGACCCTGGATCGTCACCACCGACGAGCTCGGCGACGGCTCCGGCCTCGACATCCTGCTCACCTGCGGCGGCGAGGTCCGGCAGTCGGTGAACACCACCGACCTGCTGTTCTCAGTCCCTCGAATCGTCGCCTACGCCTCGTCGATCATGACGCTGCAGCCCGGCGACGTGCTCTTCACCGGAGCGCCACCCGGGGTGGGACCGATCGCCCCGGGCGAGAAACTCGAGATGAGCATCAGCCGGATCGGATCGCTGACTATCACCGTCGCCTGACCCTGAACCGACCACCGTTGGAGGAGCCATGACTGCTCAGGTCGTCACCACCACCCCCATCCCCGACGCAGCCGAGCTTGTCAACCGGGCCCGGACGCTTCAGCCGCTGCTCAGCCGCAACGCTGCGGCGGGCGAGACCGACCGTCGGGTGGTCGAGGAGTCAATCGAGGCCCTCACTGCGGCCGGCCTGTTCAAGGTCGCGGTCCCGAAGCGCTACGGCGGCTACGAGACCTCGATGCGCACCATGCTCGACGTGTCGGCGGCGGTCGCCGAGGCAGACGGCGGCACCGCATGGGTGGTCACTCTGACCAACGTCTGCGCTTGGCTCACCGGTCTGTTCCCGGTCCGAGCACAGGACGAGGTCTTCGGCGCTGACCCGGGCGCGAAGGTGTCCGGGGTGCTCGCCCCGACCTCCACCGCGGTTCGGGTCGACGGCGGCTGGCGGGTTACCGGCAAGTGGTTCTACAACTCCGGGTCCTGGCATGCCACGTGGGCGGTGCTCGGGTTCCCGGTCACCGACTCGTCGGGCGAGGTCGTCGACCAGGGGCTGGCCCTGATCCCCCGCGATGACCTCGGTCTCGAGGACACCTGGTTCGTAGCCGGTATGCGGTCGAGTGGAAGCAACTGCCTCGTCGCCGAGGACATCTTCGTCCCCGAGCACCGAGTGCTACGGGTGCCGGCCGCGGTGGCGGGGGAGTACGCGAGCGAGGTCACCGACGTCGAGCTGCTGTACCGGTCCGCGTTCGTGCCGGTCCTCGCGCTCGTGCTGGTCGGGCCGCAGCTCGGGATGGGGCGCGCAGCGCTCGATCTGGTGATCGGCAAGGCCGCCCGCAAGCCGATCTCCTACACCTTCTTCACCGCCCAGCGGGACTCCACGGCGTTCCAGTTGCAGATCGCCGAGGCGGCGAGGTTGCTCGACACCGCGACGCTGCATGCCTACCGCGCGGCGGACGACATCGACACGGCGGCCGCCTCCGGTGTCTATCCGGACGTCCTCGTCCGGTCGAGGGTCCGGTCGGACACCGGGCATGTCGCCGAGTGTGTGACCCGCGCGATCGACATCCTGCTCAGCGCTCACGGCGCAGGCTCATTCGCCGAGGCCAACGCCCTGCAGCGGATCTGGCGGGACTCCGCGGTCGCCGCCCGCCACGCCGTCGTCTCACCGGTGGTGGGCTACGAGGTCTACGGCAAGGCACTGCTCGGGGTGGAGCAGACGATCACTCCGCTGGTGTGATCCAGGACCACTCTGTCTCGATGTCTGACTGTGGTTGACCGCGAGCCCGAGTCCGGGTCAGTTCCGCGTGCACTCTGGGTCAGCCGGAGGTGGACCGGAACTTGGCATGGATCGTCTCGATATGGTTGGGCAACAGCCCCGCCGGGGGCCAAACGCAGTTTCGGGCAGCATCGTCAGCAGCTGAGTGATCGTTGCATGACAGCGGCCAGTCCAAACTGGCTCTGCCCGGTCGAGCTCTTGCCGGACCGGACCGCGGAGTCCTTCACGAAGTGGCTACGTGCCCATCCAGGCACCGAAGTCATCTGCCGCGACCGCGCCAGCGGCTATGCCGAAGGCGCCCGCGAGGGCGCACCCGCAGCGATCCAGGTCGCCGACCGCTGGCACCTGCTGCACAACCTCAGCGACGCAGTCAACCGTGCCACTCGAGCGCACCGATCGTGCCTGAAGGATCCGACCGAACGCGCCGAAGATCGATCGACGGACACGCAGACCGTCGAGGAGACCGCCATCGGCACCGGCTCAGCTTGATCTTTAACCTGGTGCCTTCTGGCCAGGGCCGCTTTGACGTGCAGGCCACCCCTCGGCTCGCCGGCACACCCGGCCGACACGCCTCGAAGGGTGATCAACACTCATATCTTCCGCTCGACCGTTCCGACGCCAACCTCGTCTTCCAAATGATCTCGAAACGGTATGAGACCGGGCCCATCATCCTGACCTCGAACAAGAGCTTCAGCGAATGGGGCCAAATCTTTTGTGATGACGTCCTCGCGACCGCCATCCTTGATCGCGTACTCCATCATTGTGAGGTGCTCTCGATCAATGGACCGAGCTATCGACTCAAACACCGACTCACCGCAATCGACGGAGGAGGCAGCACCCTGGCATGATCAGCCCGCCAGCCTCGGCACGTCAGGCCGTACCTGCCCCGGCACATCAGGTCGTACGCGGACAGTAGGTGATGGCGAGTTTGTCGTAGCGGGTAGCCAGACCACGCCAGTGCTTGGACAGGGCGAAGTGGCGTTCGACGACGTTCGCCCCTTTGTAGGTCTCGACGTCGAGCCAGGGTGGTCTGCCGCCGGCCGAGCCGCGGCGCTTACGGGCGGCGATCTCGTCCTTCTTCTGCGGGATGACGGTGGCGATCCCGCGGCGGGCCAGCGCGCGCCGGTTGACCCCTGAGGAGTAGGCCCGATCGGCCACCACGGCATCGGGTCGGGTGCGCGGTCGTCCCATGCCCAGGCGGGGCACCCGGATATCGGCGAGGACTTGCTCGAGCATCGCGCCGTCGTTGCGGTGCCCGCCGGTGATGACCAGCGCCAGCGGGCGCCCACGTCGATCGACCGCGGCGTGGATCTTCGTGGTCAGCCCGCCGCGGGAGCGGCCGATGCCGTGACCTGCCGGTTCACTCGTCCCGCCGAGCGGGCTGGACTCGAACCCCGCTGGCGGTTTCGTGTAGTTCGACCGTGCCCCCTGTGTCCTGTTCAGGGCGGGTCGTGTTCGTGGCGTGCTGGTGGGCTCGGTTGATCGTGGCGTCCACAGACACGGTCCACTCGATTTTGCCGGCAGCGTCGGCCCGTGCCAGCAACGCTGCCAACACCTTGTCCCAGGTGCCGTCACCGGCGTAGCGGCGATGCCGCTTCCACACCGTTTGCCAGAGTCCGAACTGCTCTCGGGGCAGATCGCGCCAGGGGATCCCAGTCCGGTACCTGAAGATGATCCCCTCGACCACGCGGCGGTCGTTGCCGAACGGATGACCACGCCGCCCCACGTTGGACGGCAGCAACGGGCCGATCAGCTGCCGCCCTGGGCCGAAGAGCTCGCCGTGGCGTTCGTCCGACTCCTCTCATCGCCCATCCCCGCAGGCTGAATTCCGATCCCGCCGGCATGAGCGGCGCGGAGCACCCGGCAAGAACGGCAGGCCGGACGCCTTGTCACGCCTGAGCCGGAAACCAGAAACGATCATGAATCCGAGATCACGTCCCGGGCCCCACGAATCACCAGGGTTAACCACCCCCGGTGGCCGTCAGGTACAGCAGGACGATGTTGAGGGCGACGATCGTCGTGCACACGACGATCCCCGCGATGACGGTGATCCGCTGGTTGACGGCGTCGCCCATGATCGAGCGCCGTGAGGTCAGGATCACTAGCGGGACGAGCGCGAAAGGGATGCCGAAGGACAGGACGACCTGGGAGACGATCAGCGCCCAGGTGGGGTCGACCCCCACCCCGAGGACGACGAGCGCGGGGATCGCTGTGACGACACGGCGCGCGAGCAGGGGCACCTTGACCTTCAGCAACCCTGCCATCACGACCGAACCCGAGTAGCAGCCGACCGCCGTGGACGCCAGACCGGAGAACAGCAGCGCGATGGCGAAGCCGAGCGCGAACAGCGGGCCGGCCTTGTCGCCGATGGCGGCGTGCACACCGTCGAGGGTCCCGGTGCGGTCGTCGCCGCTGAGCAGTGCGGCGCCGACGAGCAGCAGGCCCAGGTTGACGGCCCCGGCGACGGTGAGCGCGACGGCGACGTCGGCCTTGGTGGCCGAGAGGAGCCTGCGCCGCTCGGGGCCCGGGGGGGGCGAGCCGTGCCGGTCGCGCGAGAGCGAGGAGTGCACGTAGATCGCGTGCGGCATCACCGTCGCGCCGAGCATGCCCGCAGCGAGCAGGACACTGCTGGTGCCCTCGAAACCCGGGACGATGCCACCGACGATCCCGGCGGCCGAGGGCGGGGCGACGAAGAGACTGGCGACGAACCCGATGCCGACGACGAGCAGCATCGTCGTGACGACACGCTCGAAGGGCTTCTGCCCGAAGCGGTCTACGACCTCCAGGATCACCATCGAGACGACCGCGGTGATCGCTCCGCCCCAGATGAGGGGCAGGTCGAACAGCAGGGCGAGGGCGATGGCGCCGCCGAGGACCTCGGCCAGGTCGGTGGCCATGGTGACGAGCTCGGCCTGGGCCCAGTAGGCGAAGCAGGTGCGGCGCGGGAGGTGGTCACGCAGCGACTCGGGCAGCGACCTGCCGGTGACGAGCCCCAGCTTGGCGGACAGGTACTGGACGAGCCCGGCCATGGCGTTGGCGGCGAGCACGACCCAGACGAGCAGGTAGCCGAACCCGGCGCCGGCGGCGGTGTTGGTCGCGACGTTGCCGGGGTCGACGTAGGCGGCGGCCGCCACCAGCGCCGGGCCGAGCAGCAGGGCCCCGGATCGGGCACGTTCGACGCGCGCCTTCACCGCCGTGGTCATCGCGTTCACCTCCATTACCCCTTCTTGATAAACGCCGCCGAGCCGCCACAAAAAACGGCCCCATCCGGGATTGAATCCTCGTGCCCGTGAGGCCACTAGTGACTCATCGGAGCCACCCTCGCTCACCGAATCCGGCGGGGCAAATCCAGCGAGAGCCCATAACCGAACTGACACCCGATATCCCAAGCAAGGATCACTGTTGGGCAGACTGGCCGACGCCGGGGAGGTCAGTAAGAATTCACAGGGCACAGAGCAACGCTTTTCACAGCGCAACCCCGGCAAGCACGAGAACCTTCTCCACCGTGAAGTCGTCCATCGCTGAGCGGACGCCTTCTCTGCCTATACCAGAGTCCTTCATTCCACCATAAGGCATCTGGTCCGCACGATAGCTCGGAACATCCCCAATAATGACCCCACCCACCTCAAGGTCACGATGCGCACGGAACGCAGTCCGGATATCACGTGTAAACACACCCGTCTGCAGACCGAAGTCAGAATCATTAACGGCAGCAAACGCCGAGTCTAGACTGTCGAAAGGCGTAATACTCACCACCGGGCCGAATGCCTCGTCACGAAGAATCCGCGCGGCGAGCGGAACATCTGCTAAAAGCGTCGGCTCAAGACTTGTCCCGTTCCTGCGACCCCCGACCAGAATCTTCGCCCCGGCATGGACCGCGTCATCGATCCACTGCTCGATCCTGATGGCTGATGCCTCATTAATGACAGGCCCAACATCAGTTGCGTCGTCATTCGGGTTCCCCTGCCTAAGTGCGCCAATATGACGCGAAAGCAGCACGGTAAACACCTCGTACAGCTCACGTGGCACATAGACTCGCTGCACCGAGATACACGACTGGCCCGCCTGATAGTTTGCAAAGAGAGCGATCCGCTGAGCTGCCCACTCCAGATCTTGCTCGCTCGACCAGTCGGAACATACAACCGCCGCCGCATTCCCACCGAGCTCAAGCGTCACATGCTTACGAGGGACAAGGCTCTTAATATCCCAGCCCACCGGCCCCGACCCTGTGAAAGAGATAACAGGAATCCTCGGATCAAGAACGAGATGCTCCATCTGACTGTTTGGGACCGGCAACACAGACCAACTGCCCTGGTGCAGGTCCGTATCAGCGAGGAGCTGACCCAAGAACAGCGATGAGAGCGGAGTCGACGGGGCAGGTTTGATAATAACCGGCGCTCCGACCGCGATCGCTGGGGCCACTTTGTGCGCGACGAGATTAAGTGGAAAGTTGAACGGCGTAATCGCCAGCAGAGAACCTCGTGGAAACCGCCGAACAAGCGCAAGCCGTCCAGCCCCACCGGCATCGGTATCCAATCGCTGCAGGGTTCCCGACCAACGCCGGGCTTCCTCTGCCGCCCATCGGAACGTGGAGGCCGCGCGCGCTACCTCCACCCTGGCCCACTTGATGGGCTTACCGCTCTCGAGCACGATGACCTGAGCGGCTTCCTCTAAACGCTGCTCAAGCCTGTCTGCGACATGCGAAAGTGCAGACGCTCGCCGATGAGCAGATGTTGCCCCCACAACATCCCTCGCCGCGTGCATCGCAGCCACGGCCTCTTCAACCTGCTCAGCGGATGGAACAAATACCGAGGCGACCGTTCGACCATCATAAGGATACTGGACATCAATCACCGCGCTACCAGTCGCTGGACGACCTGCGATCCAGAATGGTTCAGCTTGCACTAGTCGGTTCGCTTCTTTCCTCTATCACGTCTCACACCAGATTGCACAAACTGATGGATACTATGCGCGTGCTCGACTTCGGCTCGCACAACTTTAATGATTCCATTACTCGTGCAGACCGACCACCTCCGCAGAAACTCCGGGGGACTCGGAACGGAGAGTCTCCCGGAGTTTCTGCGGGGGGAGCCCGTCAATGACGGCACCCCAGCCCAATAGCCGCGCGGGGGCCATAGGAAAGCCGTGTTCCTTAGAACTACTGTGTCAAAGGGGAGCCGAGCGGCGCTGATGATCCTCCGAGCTCCTCCGACATGGCCCCGTAGAACAGGTAAGCCCCCACAAGGCAGAAGCCAAACACAGCGATTCCACCCCACACCAGAAGTGCCGAAGAAGCCGCCAGAACTCCAGCGAGAACGAGCCCGAGAGCAATGTCAACAAGCACGAAGAGCACTGTATAGGCGAGCGGCAATCTCGTAGTTGCCAGCGTCATCACCACAAGCACAATCAACCATGACAAAAGGAACGTGGCCTGCACCGACTGCACCTGGCTACCAGCTGCTGCCGCATCTGTAGTCGATACCCCGAAAAGCCCATTCACCAGACCGAAGACCAACACGCCGAAGCTAAGCCAGAACGTGCCAAATGTGGCCAGGACGCCCGCTACCGCACTCTGGCCCAGGCGCGCTGCCCAGGCCGCTCCGAGAATCACACCGACCCCGGAGGCAAAGAAGACACCCGCAACTAGTCCACCAGGAAGAGCTGTCGGCAGATAATCAATGAGCCAAAGGCCTAGAGTGATACTACCCACGAGAAAGGTTGGGAGGGCCACGAGCATTGGGTTACCCGCGGCAGCCATATACGCCGAATTTCTGTCGCTTGCCGAAGGCATCGTTTCCAGTGCCTCAGAATTCTCAACAACCATGACTCTCCTCAAGCTGCGGCGGCGTCCGCCCGAGCGAAACACCACCTAGGGAACAGATAACATCAATCCAATACCCCGAAGCCTCCCAAATACCACAGCCCCGCTCTCGGGCCGGCACGAACTCCGGCCGGCCCGAGAGCAAGGATGGTGCAGGGGAGCAACACACCACCCCAATGAGGCTCCCCACATATCAAGGAGTGAAAAACTGCGTCACTCACCCGAGAGGCGAGATCACCTTGATGATCCCTTCCTACGACTCAGAGTTGATCAGCTCGATCAGCTCGAGAGGATCGGCGACCAGGATGAACGAGTCATCGGTCATTGCCATCCGGCCATAGTGAGTGGTCATGTGTTCCTGAAGAACGTAACCGTCCATGTCGCTGCCGAGTTCTTCGCCGACCGCGTCGAAGTTGACGATCAGCCGATCCTTGGCCCTGACATCGAGGAAAGTTGTGTTCGTGATGACCTCGACACCAGGAGTCTGCGAGCACACCCGGCCGACCGCTTCGCCTTCCGGAGTGCGCTGCATAACCAGCCCCACATAATCATAAGCGACGTCGCCGCTCCCCTGCGCAGCCGCCGGCGCAGCCGTGGCATCCGTCATCAGACCGTCACCTCGCTCGACTTGAGGCCGCATTCCTGAAGCAGGTCGGCATGATCTTGGTTGAGACGCTGACGGGTCTCAGAGTAGGCGGGGTCGATCGAGCTGAAGACGGGCTCCAGCGCATCGATCGCCTCGCGAGCCATCGTTCCCCAGTCCTCCAGCCACTCCTGGACCTTCTGGGTGTTGGCCTCGGAATGAGTAGCGTCATTCAGGATGAAGCGAACGAGGGCCACGGACCAGTCACGCACCCAACCCCACTCGGCTTGAGCAACCTGGCCGAGGGTCGGTGTGGTGGCGTCGCCGTAGGAGCCAGCGAGTCGGATCAGCACATCGCGGCGCAGCAGATTACCAATGAGCGGTTCGAAGCAGATGTTGGCTGCGACGACGGTCTCCGCCCAGTCCGTGATCGAGCCCAGCCGTTCAAGGTAGCGACGTGTCGGCTGCCATTCGGGATCCTCCAAGAAACGACGCTTCCCGTCTGCGGTCGAAAATCCGGGAATCTCCCGCTCCAGCTCTCCCCCGTAGAGAACAAGTGCCTGAGCCTGGCGAAGTTTGTAACCGGCGCTGTAGCCGAGGCAGTTCGCGATGGCATCACCCAGGGCGGGCCGGAGTGCCGCCGACTGCGGGGCAACCAGACCATACTCGGTAAGGCTGATCGGCAGAAGCTGAGCAGACAAGAAGTCAACCCACTCCTTGCTTGCCGCAACGAACAGATTGTTGTCCCGCGCCACCTGGAGATCATTCTCGATCTCGCGCTCATGAGTTGAGCCAGTCTGGAAGAACGTGCGCTCCCAAAGCCCGGCCGGATCACGAAACACATACCAGTCGCTGGACCGGATCGCAGTGGAGTCATCCCAGAATGACTGACGCCCGTTTGGAAATGCGATTGGATAGCCGAACCTGGTATGCCGGTGGACGCTCGGCTGGACGTCGATAGTCACGTCCTCGTAGAGCGACGAACGTTTCCGCTCCGGGATGAACCAGTGCTGTGTCCGCTCGAGCTCTCGCAGCTCACGCCGCTCGGCAGCTGATGCACTCATTG
Source organism: Pseudonocardia sp. D17 (assembly GCF_036984265.1). Lineage (NCBI taxonomy): Bacteria > Bacillati > Actinomycetota > Actinomycetes > Pseudonocardiales > Pseudonocardiaceae > Pseudonocardia > Pseudonocardia sp. D17. The sequence goes on from NZ_BPRG01000028.1 coordinate 10,768, forward strand.
CGCAGATCTCCTCTCTGGAGAACAAATCTTAAAGCGACGATACAGAATCGGAATCGGCAGATTCCTCAGGGCCGGTCGACGTGAACTTGTCTACGAAGATCCGATTCTGCTCCACCTGATGCCTGAGCGTCAGAACATCGTTCACCGCATCAACCATCGGTGGCGGGCCTGCCATATAGACGTCACATGCATCCAGGCGGAACCCGGAAGTCTCTATCCACTGATCAACGGCGTCATGCACGAATCCGTATCGTACATCGTCACCGTCACCGTCACTATCGGATTCATCCGACACTACTTGGATGAACTCGAACTGCTCGATTCGTTTTCCGAGGGACTGAACGAGCTCGGTATAGAAAAGATCGCGTCTCGCACGTCCACCGTAGAACACCGACACGGTGCGGCCCTGACCGTCCTCTGACATCTGGCGCAGCAGAGAAAGAATCGGCGCCATACCCGAACCACCGGCGATGAGTAACGCCGAACGACTCCCGCCGGTATCACGGAGGTAGCATGTACCATAAGGCCCGGTGAACTTCACTGAATCACCCACCGTCAGGCCCTCGTCGAGCATCGCCCCGAACCGGCCGCCCGGATACTGCTTGATGATGAACTCAAGGCGCCCGTCGCTAGGAAGGTTTGCCATCGAGAACGATCGCCGCTGCTCGGTCCCGGGGATCCAGATGTCGACGAATTGACCGGGAAGAAATCCGAAGCCCTGAGGAGACTCGATCTGGAGCTCCAAGCGTCGAATGTCGTGCGTCAACGCTTCCACATCGACTACTCGGCCAACTCCATCAGTAATGGCGTGCTCGAGCCGATAGTGGTCTGGATCATAGTTGAGCAGCTCAATCGTAACGTCTGACTCCGGAACTGCCCGGCATAGAAGGGTATATCCCCCCTCCTCTTCCTGATCGGAGAGAGCGAAGCTTGAATATTTCTTTAGATATATCCATCCTTCATCGAGGACAAATGCCTTGCACGCCGAGCAGCGCCCCTCGCGGCAACCGTGCACAAGGTTCAAACCCGATCGAAATGCTGCATCGAGAATGGTCTCATCCTCGCCGCATTCGATCTCTTCACCAATTGGCTCGAACCTTACGTTGAACGTTCCCATCTGCTCGCCACCCTCCCAACCTGCGGCCACTCATCTGATGACTCGGTGAGAGTCATACGCCAAGCCCCGGCAGGTTGCCAAACCACGAGTCGGCAGCCTGCCGGGACGAGACATGAGACTTACTCAGACCCCGAAGAGCGGCGGAATGGTGGGGGGCATGTCACCGGTCTTAGTGCCGGTGTATTCCACTCGCTTATAGGGCAGGCCGAGACGCTCCGCAGTGAGGATGTTCGGGCTCTGCATGATGTGGCCGAGCTCTCGGAGATCATCGATCGTCCACTGCTTAGCAGGGTCGGGATCAACGTGCGGCTGGCCTGTGAGCGTCTTACCGTCCGGACGGAGGAAGCCGAGGTCACGCACGATCTCGGAGTACTCCCAGCCGTGGTAGCGGTCGAACCAAACACGGTCACCGACATAGCGACCAGGGTTGGTCATGTCGATCCACTTGCACTCCGGCGAGCAATAGAACCGCGTGTGCTCGTCGACAACGCGGTGGCACTGCTCCTCGGGCCGCAGGCATCCGAGCTGGCAGGTCCAGCAGATCGGGCCGGCACCCTCGAGCAGCCCGGGCAGCTGCAAGGGACCCGAACCGGGGTAGCGAACGTCGGCGTAGCCGCGCCAGAACGCACCGAACTTCTCGTTCCAGCCCGGGTACTTGCTCTCGAACCAGTCGTAGTCCTTCTGCTCGAGGTTGCCGTACTTATAGTAGTGGAAGGGCCACGAGGCCCAGACGCCGACAGCAACCTTGTGGTGGTAGTCGGCAGCAATCCGCTCACGCGCGCGCTTGAAGATCGAGTCGGGGATCTTCAAGCCCAGCTTGCCGAGGTTGACGATGTAGGAACGGTAGTAGTCGTCATTCACCCACCGGTCCCACTTCGTGGTCCAGCTTTCCGGGTCGGTCGCATCCGTGGGGGCGTACTCGACGAGGATGCCCATGAAGGCGTCGACGAATGCGTGCACGGTCCAGAACATCTGCTGGATGTCCTGCTCAAGCAGGGGGGCGTTCTCCGGCTCCTGCAGGAGGTACAGAAGTGTCGCGTAGCCGTTGTTGATGTGGCGCGCCTCGTCCGACTGCACGGAGTTCATGACAGTGGGCAGAGCGAAGTCATGGTTCCGGACTGCCACGTCCGGGAACGCGACCAGGATGGTGTTCGTGAAGGCGGTCTCAACGACGACCTGGAGCGCCACCGCGGCCTGGAAGGGGTCACCGGTCATGAAGCTTCCGGTGAGGTTCTGGGCGGCGACCAGGATGGAGTCGCCCCCGACCGCCTGGAGCCCGAGGTTCCAGCCGACCGGCTCGGGCATGTTCTTCATGTACCAGCGATACAGGTTCATCTGCATCGCGGTGTGACGCTGCTCGTCGAGCTGCTGGATGTAATAGGCGTTCTGCAGCTCGGGGTCGTCGATGGCATCAACAAGCATGCCCATACAGCGGGTAGCGGCGGCCTCGGCGCTAACAACAGTCAGCAGGTAAGGCTTGAGCAGCTCCAGCCACCGAAGCGGGGCCTTGCCGGGGACCTCTGCGCGGACGGCTGCATCGAGGCCACCGTGGACGCGGTCATCCTTCTCGTTCTGCATGTGCAGGTAGTCGCCCATGATCTGCTTCATGGGATCCCGGCCTGGCTTGTTCGGCAGCTTGTATCGGCTGGGATACTTCCCGCGCTCATGGGGGTAGTACGTCCGGTCCCAGCCCAGCTCGCCGATCTTGGCGTGGCTCGCCGTAATGCTTCGACGCGGCCTCTTCATCGGTGGGGCAGTCATCGTGATCTTAAGCCTTTCCCATTGATGGCGCCTCTATATGGTGGGTGGAGCGCCAGACGATGCGGGGTATCAAGTCCGAGATGTCGCGCTTACCTGGGCACCAATCTTCTCTTGAATGAGAGTGCTCCCCCTGGTGATCGCAGTAGCGTCAGAGTGCGATACCGATCGACTTGACCTCGGTGTACTGGTCGATCGCGTCGCGGCCCATGTCCCGACCATATCCGGACTGCTTGAATCCGCCGAATGGGAGCGCGACATCGACCACATGGTGGGTATTGATACCGATCGTTCCAGCCTTGAGCCGCTTGGCGACTCGATGTGCGACGCTAATGTCGCGGGTGTAGATACTCGCGGCCAACCCGTACACCGAGTTGTTCGCCTCACGCACGACGCTATCGATGGTGTCTTCGTCAAAGGCCATGGCACACAGCACCGGGCCGAAGATCTCCTCGCGCACTACGCTCATGCTCGGATCAGTCTTGGTAAGGATGGTCGGCTGAATGAAGTAGCCCCCATCACCGACAGTGTCCCCACCCACGATCACCTCTGCGCCGGCCTCGCGGCCCTGTGCGATGTAGCCAGTGACACGGTCGCGCTGCTCCGCCGAGATCAGCGGCCCGATACGGGTCGCCGGGTCGAGACCGTGACCGATCGGGAGAGCAGACGCCTCACTGGCGATACCCTCCACGACCTTGTCGTAGACCTTCCGGTGCACATAGAGACGAGATCCCGCCGTGCAGGTCTGCCCGTTGTTGTAGAAAATCGCGCTGGAAGCACCGGCAACAGCCTGCTCGATGTCAGAATCACCGAACACGATCACGGGGGACTTTCCGCCAAGCTCGAGGGAGACCTTCTTGAGGTTCCCGCTCGCCGCATGCGCGATCAGCCGCCCGACCTCGGTCGAACCGGTGAACGCGACCTTGTCGATGTTGTCGTGGGCGGCGATCGCCGCACCTGCCGTCTCGCCAAAGCCGGTGATGACGTTGAAGACACCCGGCGGGAAGCCGGCCTCCTCGGTGAGCTCAGCCAGGCGAAGTGCGCTCAGCGGCGTCTGCTCGGCGGGCTTGAGGATCACGGTGCAGCCGGCGGCCAGGGCAGGAGCGACCTTCCAGACCGCCATCATGAGGGGGAAATTCCAAGGAACGATCTGCCCGACCACGCCGACCGGCTCGCGAAGCGTGTATGCATGGAAGTCAGCCGGGTTGGTGAGCGGAATCGTCTCGCCATAAATCTTGTTCGACCAACCAGCCATGTATCGCAGCAGTTCGATCGAGAACGCCACGTCTACCGCACGCGCGTCCGTGACCGGTTTGCCGTTGTCGAGCGCATCGATCTGTGCAAACTCGTCCGCGTGCTCCTCGAGAAGATCCGCGAGCCGCCAGACCAGCCTGCCGCGCTCCGAAGGATTCAGCTTGGACCACGGCCCCTCGTCGAACGCGTGGCGCGCGGCCGCCACAGCTCGGTCGACATCCTCGGCATCACCCGCAGCAACGGTACAGATCTTCGTCCCAACCGCAGGGTCGTAGACCTCGAGAGTCTCACCCTTGATGGAGTCGTGCCACTGACCATTGATGAAAAGCTTCTTCGGGCGATCAATGAACTTCTGTACGTCGTCACGCAGTAGGTAATCGGGCTTGGCGATCACAGTCATCCTATTACTCCTTCAACGGCGAGGGTAAGCTGAATAGGCCCTACGTGCTAAGACGGAACCGCACATTCAAAGGCGTGGCCGGCGCCGCGAGCGAAACCAGACACCTAAATTATGACGGCCGATGACGACTCGGCCAGTCACCAGAATAAAGGTCAGTCAACGAAGACGTAATCCTGGACAACTGCCGTCGGAACGTTGTCAGGATCTGCAAAGTTGACCACGTCCTTCAGAACTGCATCGAACTCGGGAGATGCCGTTGCCTCGACAAAGGCTCCCTGGCTGTCGAACGCCATTTCAGCGGATCCGAGGTACGGGGCCGAGCCCCCGTCAGCAGAGCTGAGGGCGTGCGTCTGAGCGTAATAACGCAGGCCGGGAACCTTGGACGCGAGCGGGCCATGCTGCTCGCGCCAATAACGCAGAGCCTCATCCCGATCGATACCCTCGCGCTCGTAGACGACAAACATGATCTTGAACATAGTCCAGCCTCCGAGTCTCCACTGCGATGTGGCATGTAACATGCCACACTTTCCTAGACCAGAATGCGTTGGCGAGGCCACGCTTGAAGCTTTCTGACGAACCGCGATTCCGATTGCAATACCGCTGAACGAGCTCGACATCAACCATAGGTCGCTATGCGCTACATTAACGCAACACGACAAGCAGCGATAGAAAAACTAAGCGAATCGCGGAGCATGCGCATTAGGACTAGCAACCAGGATATGACACTAACGGCGCCGAGACCCGACAGAAGGAGTAGTGACCTGATCCCGCCCAGCCGCACCCAGAGTTGCCGCCGTACAGCGCAAACCTCTTCAACGCCAGGGGTGAAACGAAAGACCTTGCGAAACCCGCACAACTATCGGCCGACACCCGGTCAACTCGAAGGCGCCAAGCAGTGTCACCCATAGGCTGTTCCATCCCGACGATGCGACGGAGCGGCTCCCCTGGGCCCAGCGATTTACTGGCTAGGGGATGCGCATACTGGCATGTAGCATGCTGCGGTGCAGAGTGGCATGTCACATGTAGAGCTGTCAAGCTCCCCACGGTGTGGCCGCTCAGCAGCAGGAAGTCGCAACGGAGGGGCAGGTGATGCGGCTGGTCGAGGCTTCGTTGCCATACGCCTTGCTGGCGGTTCCCCAGTACTCCGGGCTGTGACAGCCCACCGTCAGGACGGAACCGCCGCAGTGATCGAATGTCGACCACCTGTTGCGGCGCTGTTCGCGCACCCGACGCAGCAGGCCGCTGGTGGAGGATCGGAGGACGGGTAGATGTGTGAGCAGGACAACGATGCAGACTGTGGGGCCGGCACGGGTTCCGCTGAGCTCCGATGAAGGGCGTTTCGAACGGGATCACGACTCTTAACAGTGCTGTGCTCAGCTCTCTCAGGAGTGCAGTAGTGAGCGGCGAGCTTCTTCCTGGAAGTCTGCACTCGGTGCATGCGCTCGCCGCCGAGCTCGGCGTATCCCGGACACCGGTGCGTGAAGCCCTGATCAAGATGGCCGAGCAGGGCATGGTCCGCTTCGAGCGGAACCGCGGGGTACGGATCCTTCAAACCACGGTCCATGATCTCGAGGAGGTCTTCGAGCTTCGGCTCCTACTGGAGGTCCCAGCCACCCGACGGGCCTGCGAAAAGTTCGATGCTGCGGGCCTGAAGGAGCTGCGCCGTCAGTTCGCCGCGATGGAGCGCGCCGCTCGCGACGGCGATGAGGTCCGCATGTGGGAGCACGACCGCCGATTCCATCGAACGATCCTCGAGGCGACCGGGAACAAGCGTCTCGCGGAGTTCATTGACGGAATGCGTGACATGGTCGTTAAACGTGGAGTCTCGACTGCAGAGTCGTCGCGGACGATGCTTGACATCGTTGCGGAACACCTTGGGGTTCTTGAGCGGCTGGAAGCACGGGACCCGGAGGGAGCGGCCGACGCGATGTGCGCGCACATTCAGACCACGTCAGAATTGCTCCTGGCACAGGAGGCTGGGGACGGTGTCGATGTCGACCTAGGTTGGACCACCTCCGCCTGGGAGTCGCGAAACCCGGTCTCAGCCCTGATCCACCGACGTGGTGGGGTGGTCGCTGATCTGGTGGCGTGCTCGGGATCGCGG
>NZ_BPRG01000029.1:0-5678 GCF_036984265.1 Pseudonocardia sp. D17
CGCGAGGTCCCTGCTCGAAGCCGGCGGATTCCGACCCCGCCTACACCCTCATCTGTGAAGAGCCACTAATGTATCCACTGTCCGAGAACCACAGGGCAGGTCACAGGGTCCGTATACTCCTGACCAGCGCCGCGCGAGCAGTGACGTGAACGCCGATCACAACAGGCCGTTCACCACGACCCGCGAAGAGCCCCGTAAAGTCTCTGTCGTCGATCGTAAGGATTCGCGATGAATGAACCTCGTTTTCAGGGTTGTGGCGGTTATCGTTGTGCTATGGCGGACCTGAAGGAGTCGTTGGCGCGGCGATATTAGGTGCTGCGCCCACACCTGAGCGAGTTGCAGCGTCGGTTGTGGCTGGGGGCCGAGGCCGCTGAGCTCGGCCCGGGCGGGGTCGGTGTGGTCGCCCGGGCAGTGGGGGTCGCGGCGGACACGGTGCGCCGGGGCCGCAGTGAGACCGAGGACCTTGATGCTGCCACGGTCGTGGCGTCTCGCCGGCCCGGTGGTGGCCGCAAGCGGGCTGAGGTCCACGACCCGGGCCTGGTCGCAGCACTGGAGGCGTTGATCGACCCGGTCACCCGCGGGGATCCGATGTCGCCGTTGCGGTGGACGTTGAAATCCACCCGTGCTCTGGCGCGGGCGCTGACCGAGCAGGGTCACCGAGTCAGTGACTACGTGGTCCGACGGCTGCTGCACGAGCAGGGCTACAGCCTGCAGGCCAACGCCAAGACCACCGAGGGGGGCCAGCATCCCGACCGCGATGCCCAGTTCGGCCACCTCAACGACCAGGTCCGCCAGCACATGGACGCCGGTAATCCGGTGATCAGCGTCGACACCAAGAAGAAGGAGCTCGTCGGCGCCTACAAGAACGGCGGGCGGGAATGGTCACCGGCCCGGACCCCGGTCCCGGTCAAGGTCCACGACTTCATCGACCCGGCACTGGGCAAGGCCAATCCCTATGGCGTCTACGACGTCGCTGCCGACGCCGGTTGGGTGTCGGTGGGCACCGACCACGACACCGCCGAGTTCGCCGTGAACACGATCCGCTCCTGGTGGACCACCACCGGCACGCTCACCTATCCCGACGCGTCCGGCCTGCTGATCTGCGCCGACGGCGGCGGTTCGAACGGCTCGCGCACCAGAATGTGGAAGACCGAGCTCGCCGCCCTGGCCGCTGCCACCGGACTGACCATCACCGTGGCTCATCTGCCGCCCGGGACCTCGAAGTGGAACAAGATCGAGCACCGGCTCTTCTCCCACATCTCCATGAACTGGCGAGGGCGCCCACTGACCAGCCATGAAGTCATCGTCGAGTCCATCGCCGCCACCACGACCACCAGCGGACTGCGTGTTCACGCCGAACTCGACACCACCCCCTACGCCACCGGCGTGAAGATCCCCAACGAGACGATGAAAGCACTGCAGACCAACGGAATCCTGACCCGCGACACCTTCCACGGCGAATGGAACTACACCCTCCACCCGCGACCAGTCACGCTCACCAGCGACACGCCCGACACCCACTGACTTAATTCATCGCGGACCCTAACTGGCGCATCGAGGATTCGGGAGAGCGTGTCGGCCATCGCGAATAGGTCATAACCCTCTGTCACTTTGGTCCCTCGCTATCGGGTGTCGGTCACCGCCCAACCGGTTTGGCGAAGGCAACCAGGAGTGCCCCCTGTGACGTATGTGCCTGTTGTGGCTAGCCGCAGCCGCCGGACTTGCCACAAGCGCATCCACCGGACGCCTCGGTCGCCTCGGTCGCTGTGCCGGTGAGTGCGGTAGCCGTCGGCGCCTCCTGCAGCAGGGTCTGCACGTCCCGGCCCCGCAGTGAGGCGTCGAGCACGAGAATCATGTGGGCGGTGGAGATGTGCTTACCCTGGCGTGCGAGGGCGTCGGTGATCTGCAGCAGGCAGCCCGGGTTGGAGGTCACGAGCAGCTCGGCCCGAGTGGCTGCCACGTTGACCGCCTTGCGGTCGCCGAGTTCGCGCGCGGGCTCGGGGTTGGTCAGGTTGTAGATCCCGGCCGAGCCGCAGCACAGGTCGCCGTCAGCGATCTCCTTGACGGTCAGGCCGGGGATCGCGCGGAGCAGCTGGCGGGGTTGAGACCGTACCTTCTGCGCGTGGGAGAGGTGGCAGGCGTCATGGTAGGCGATTGTCACCGGCAGCGGGTGCCGCTCGGTTACCGGGCCAAGCTCAACGAGGATCTCTGAGATGTCGCGGACCTTGTCCGAGAAGGCCTGGGCACGCTCGGCGTAGTCCGGGTCGTCGGCGAGCAGGTGGGCGTAGTCCTTCATCGTCGACCCACACCCGGCGGAGTTGACCACGACGCGCTCGACACCGGCGGCGGTGAAGGAGTCGATCAACGCCCGGGCATAGCGCAGCCCCTCGACCTCTCGCCCGGAATGCACCGACAGCGCGCCGCAGCAGCCCTGGGCAGGCGGGGTGATGACATCGCAGCCCTCCATGTTCAGCACTCGTACGGTGGCGGCGTTCACACCCGGGTAAAACTCGCGCTGGACGCAGCCAAGAAGCAGCCCCACAGTCATCCGCCGAGGCCCGCGGGCCGGCATCACCTCGGGGATGTTGACTCGCCGCTCGATCGGCGGCGCGATCGCCTCCATCGTCGCCAGCGTTGGCGAGATCTTCTCGAGCACCCCGGAACCGCGCACGAGCCTGCTCAGGCCGCTCTTCTGGTACAGCGCCAGGGGCCCGCGCACCAGGCGCAGACGGGCGGGGTGCGGGAACAGGGCGAAGATGCCCTCGCGCAGTGCCCGCTCCGCGAAGGACCGGTGCTGGGAACCGCGCCGTTCCACCTGCTGGCGGGTGGCCTCGATAAGCTTGTCGTACTGCACCCCGGAGGGGCAGGCGGTGACGCATGCCATGCAGCCCAGGCACGCGTCGATGTGCTGGACCATCGACGAGCTCATGGGCTCGCCCTCGAGGCCCTGCTTCATGAGGTAGATGCGCCCGCGCGGCGAGTCCATCTCCTCGCCCCACAGGTTGTAGGTAGGACACGCGGGCAGACAGAAGCCGCAGTGCACGCAGTCGTCGATGAGCTCGCGCGAGGGCGCGTGGTGGTCGTCGAACGCGGCCAGCCCGAGGACATCGGGCAGCGTGCTGGCAGCCTCTGCCGGTTCGGCGGTCCCCATCTGTCCTTTGGGGGTCTCGATGCTCATCAGATGCCTCCCACAAATCGGCCGGGCGCAAGGTTGCGGCCCGGGTCCAGGCGTTGCTTGATGCCGCGCATGAGTTCCAGCCCGCCGACCGGACCCCACACGTCCAGGCCCGCGCGCAGTTCGGCCGGGGCCGTCAGCACGGTCACGGTGCCCTCGCCCGGCCCAGGTGCGGCGGCACGCAGGCGGGTGACGACACCGGCCAACGCTGCGGCGGTGGGTGTGGTGATGCCGGCGTGCAGCACGCCAACGGCGGAGCCGCGCACCGCGACCGCGGCGCCGTGCGCCTGCTCGGCCGACCGTGCCGCCCGCAGCAGGGCATTCACTCCCATGAGGGTCGCCGTCGCCTTGGCGGTGGTGTCCCCGACGGGCAGGCGCGCCCACCAGGCCGGCTCCTCGCCTACCGCGCCACCGACAAGAGCGGCGGTCTCCGCGGCCCTGGCGGCGACAGCGTCACCGGTCCCCTCCAGGAGGACGGCGAGGACGGCCTCGTCACTGCCGGCTTGTCGGTCGATCTCGACGGCGGCCGGGGCGAGCTGTGACCCGATCACCTCGCGGGCGAGGTCGGCCACCTCCTCCAGCGGCCCCGTGCGCAGGACGTAGGCCCGGGCCGGGCGCACCGGGTGCAGGCGGAACGCGGCCCGCACGATGATCCCGAGCGTGCCGTAGGACCCGGTCATGATCTTGGCGAGGTCATACCCGGCGACATTCTTGACGACCTTGCCGCCAGACGTTGCCACGGTCCCGTCCGCGAGCACCACGGTGGCACCGAGGACGAGGTCACGCAGGGCCAGACGCTGCAGCCGGCGCGGACCGCTCGCTGCGGTGGCCAGCGCCCCGCCGACGGTGGAACCGGCCGTGTAGCGAGCGCGCGGGACATCGGCTACCAGCTCCTGGCCTGCTTCCCCGACGGCCTCCTGCAGGTCGCGCAGCGCCAGGCCGGCCTCGGCGACGACGACGAGGTCGCCCGCCTCATGCTCGACGAGCCGGTTCAGCCGAGTGACGTCGAGCAGCAGGTCGACGCGCTCGGGCGGGCAGCCCCAGTCCAGTGCGGTGCCGGCGCCCCGGGCCACGGTGACCAGGCCCTGGCCTGTGGCCTCGCGCAGGACAGCCGAGGCCCCCGCGATCGAGGTGGGTCGGACGACGGCAGCAGCGGGGACGCCGTCGACTGCGTCCCCGGGACCGGCCTCGCGTACCTCCCCCGCGCCGTCGAGGCTGCGGGAGAGGGCGGCGAGGTCAGGCGCCGCAGTGCTGGTTCGGTTCCGGGTCATCAGAAGACCTCCGCGAGCCCGGCCTCGGACAGCGGGTGGACGCCCTGCCGGCGCCCGGGCCGCTCGCCGCACAGCCGCGGCGTGGGGAACACCTTACCGGGGTTGGAGATGCCCTCCGGGTCGAACGCGCAGCGCACTGCCTGCATGGTGTCGAGATCCTCCTCGGTGAACATCTTCGGCATGTACCTCGCCTTGTCAGAGCCGACGCCGTGCTCGCCGGTGATAGAGCCGCCGTTGGCGATGCAGAGCTCGAGAATACCGCCGGCGACCTCCTCAGCGCGTTCGGCGGCCCCCTCCTCTGCGTCGTCGAAGAGCACGAGCGGGTGGAGATTGCCGTCGCCTGCGTGGAAGACGTTGGCCACCCGCACTCCACGCTCGGCCGACAGCGCGGCGATCTGCCGCAGGACCTGCGGCAGGGCCGTGCGCGGAATGACACCGTCCTGGACAATGTAGTCCGGGCTGATCTGCCCGACGGCCGCGAACGCGGATTTGCGGCCCTTCCAGATCAGGGCGCGCTCGACGTCGTCAGCCGCGATGCGCGTCTCAAAGGCGCCGTTGGCCTCGCAGTGGCGCAACACCTCCGCCAGCTCACCGGTGACGTCGGCCGCGGCCCCGTCGAGTTCGACGACGAGCACCGCGCCGGCGCCGTCGGGATAGCCGCACGCGACCGCCTTTTCCGCGGCCTCGATCGTCAGGGCGTCCATCATTTCGATCGCGGCCGGGATGACCCCGGCGGCGATGATCGCCGAGGTTGCCGCCCCGGCGTCGTCGGTGGACCGGAAGCCGGCGAGAACCGTCTGGACCTCCTGCGGAAGCCGGGTAAGACGCACCGTGATCTCGGTGACGATCCCCAGCGTGCCCTCGGAACCGACCAGCACACCGAGCAGGTCGTAGCCGGGCGGATCGGGTGCCTTCCCGCCTATCTTGACGAGGTCCCCACCAGGGGTGACGAGGTCGAGGCCGACCACGTGGTTGGTGGTGAAGCCGTACTTGAGGCAGTGCGCCCCGCCGGCGTTCTCCGCGACGTTGCCACCGATGGAGCACACGGACTGGCTCGAGGGGTCCGGCGCAAAGTAGTAGCCGTCCGGCGTCGTCGCGCGGGTCAGGCCAAGGTTGATCGCTGTCGATGGGTGCCAGACGTGAGATCACCAAGAAGTATGTCTCGTGTCGGGTCTGATGGAGGCTCTCAATCCAGTGGAGGATGAGAGTCATGGCAGCACCGAGGAAGTATC